>JAIOPP010000057.1:11883-171716 GCA_021413845.1 Planctomycetia bacterium
CCCGTTCGCAATCGATGTTCAACGTCGCTGCGCCATGCAGTGCCGTCAGCTCCGTGATGCTCACGCGGTCGCGATTCAGCGAGAACTTGCCGGCGAGATCCGTCAGCGGATACACCAGCCGCGGGTCTTCTAAGCGTCCTTGCAGCAATTTGCCGTCGATTTGATAGTCGAGCGTGGATGCGGGAGGCGTACTTCCCTCTGCGGTCGGAAGGTCGCTCACAACTGCCGGCGTGTTCGTCAAACGAAATTGCAATTGCGCTTTCGCGCGGAGTGCCGCAAGTTTCTCAAGTCCGGCTGCCGCCGCACTCGGCAGGCTTTGCCTGAGCTCAGGGCAAATATCCAGCGAGTCGATCGTGCCCGACATCGACCACGCGCCGCCGCCGGCCGGATCGAATGTCGCTTCGAGCGCAAGATTGCGCACATGATCGCCGTCGAGATGCCCCTCGAAACGAATCGGTCGGCGCGTCCCCGGCGGGAAGTCTCCTTCCGCAACCGCCCAGCGCGCTTGCGCATCGCGCAGCACCAGCTTCGACGGCGCTGCGCCGCTCGGATCGACGATTTCGATAATGCCCGACTCGATGACGCCGGTCGGAGTTCCTTCGCCGAACTTCGGAATCGGCAAGAGCTTACCGGCAGACCAAGAACCATCGGACCTACGTGCGACGCGCAAGATCGGCTTGCGCAGCGTGAGCTTCGAGACTTGGAGTTTCGCATGGATTAGGTCGCGCGGATCGGTGCCGCAATGCACGAAGAGTTCGTCGACGAACAGCAACTCGTCTTGAGGGCCCGAGCGGTTCGGCTCGACGATCGACAAGCCGCGCACGCGAATCCCTTCGCCGCGTACGAGTTGCGCTTCGCGTACCGTGACTTTGAGCTTCGGATATTGCGAGCCGAGCTTGGCTTCGACCGTGCGACGTACTTCGTCGTCGATGCGATGATAAAAGTAGAAGCCGAGCGCGATCGCCACGCACAGCGCGAGCGCTGCCGTCCACTTAATCAACATCCAAACGAAATCGACGAACAGTCGAAAAATGATCCCGACTCCTTCGGGAAAGCCCCGGCGAGCGTCCTGCCGCGCCGGTGAGAAACGAGAGAAATGCGCGGCATGTTCCATCGTTTGGGGTCGGGGGTCAAGCGAGGTTCCCCGCGTGCCGGCGCGGCCGGCTGCCGGTCGGGCAAGCCAGGCCGGCTTTGACGTCGCCGGCCGGAGAGAAGCGAATCCGAAAAGGGTGGTATTTCGCTTACTCCTAGGTATACTGCGAGGCTTAGTAAATCCGCCAGCTGTGCCGGCGATTCGGTTTTATCCTAGATCCGGTCCCGCGTTTCTCTGACCCGCCGCTTGCGTTTTCGACACTCCACACACACCCCGCATCTAGGGACCGTTTTTCATGTCGGCAAAAACTGAAGGCATCGCAGATAACGCTGGTCGACTTCTCTGGGCCGGCTTCATGGCGATTCTCGCCGCCGGCGTCGGCTTCGCGATTCGAGGCGGCATTTTCGACAACTGGGGTGCCGAATACGGCTTCACCGCATCGCAACTCGGCGCCATCGGCGGCGCTGGCTTCTCCGGATTTTGCTTCGGCATCATTTTCGGCGGCGTCATCGTCGACAAGATCGGCTACGGCAAGCTCGTCGAGCTGGCGCTCGTTTGCCATATCCTCTCCGCCGTCGTTACCTTCGCGGCAAGCACGCCGGAAAACGCCTATGACTATTTGTTCTGGGGCATGTTCATCTTTGCGTATGCCAACGGCACGCTCGAAGCCGTCGCGAATCCGCTCGTTGCCACGCTCTATCCGAAGAATCGCACGCACTACCTCAACATCCTTCATGCGAGTTGGCCGGCAGGCATGGTGCTCGGCGCCGTTGCCGGTTGGGTGCTCGACGACGCGATGAAGATCGGCTGGAAGTACCAACTCGCTCTTTATCTCGTCCCCACGATCATTTACGGCATCATGTTTATGGGGCAGAAATTTCCGAAGTCGGAAGCGGCCGAGAAGGGTGCGAGCTTCTCCGAAATGTTGAAGCCGGTTGGATTGCTCGGCGCGGCAGTCGCTTGCTTTCTCCTCTCGAAGTTTTTTGCCGACATTTTCAAGTCGTCCCCCCAGGCCGACTTGATCGGCTACGCCATTGGTGGAGCGCTGTTGATTGCCGTAGGCGTGGTGACGAAATTCTCCATCGGCTCGATCTTGCTGTTCGTCCTGTTCATCACCCATGCACTCGTCGGTGCCGTCGAATTGGGAACCGATGGTTGGATCCAAAACATCACCGGTAATTTATTCACGTCCGAACAAGGTAAGTATCTGTTTATTTGGACGTCCGCCATCATGTTCGGCCTGCGGTTCTGTGCGCACTTCATCGAACACTCGCTTAAACTGTCGCCGATCGGGCTCCTTTTCGTCTGCTCGGTAATCGCCTGTATCGGTCTGAACTTATCCAGCACGATGACCACGTTCTCCATGGCGCTTCTCGCACTAGGCATCTATGCCGTGGGTAAGACGTTTTTCTGGCCGACCATGCTCGCCGTCATCGGCGATCGCTTTCCGCAAACGGGCGCGGTCGCGATGTCGATCATGGGAGGCATCGGCATGCTCTCGGCCGGACTCATCGGCGGACCCGGCCTCGGTTACGGCAAAGATCGCTTCGCCGGCGAAGAGTTAAAGGCGTCCGACTCCGCTCTCTACGAAGAATATAAAGCGGCCTCGCCGTCGAAGTTCCTGAATATCGAAAGCACCGCAGCTGTCGGCCTCGACGGCAAGAAACTGGGCGAAGCCAAAGATGCAAAAGAGAAAATGACGCCGGCACAGAAGTTGGTCGTCGAAGCCGACCAGCGCGGCGACCGCCGCACGCTGAAGGCCGACTCTTACATCCCGGCGGCGATGGCGGCCATCTACTTGTTGCTGTTCCTCTACTTCAAGACGATCGGCGGTTACAAGCCGGTACACTTCGCCGAAGAACTCACTGGCGGCACGACCGGCCCGATGGAAGCTTGAAACCGGCCGAAGAAGCGATGAGCGAGAGTCCGGTCGCGTAGCGACCAACTGATGGTAGCCGTGGGTTGAAACCCACGGTTACCGGGGCCACGCGACTAGATCGGCGTCGCGTAGCGACGCTTGATCTGCGTATCGTATGCCTAGGAATCGCATCACGATGGCGAACACGTTCACGTCGCTGCGATACCACATCGCCTTCAGTACCAAACAGCGAAAACGCTGGATCGCTCCCGAGATCGAAGAGCGAGTTTGGTCCTATCTCGGTGGAATTGCCGAACGGAACGGCATGCAACCGCTTGCGATCGGCGGTGTGGACGACCATGTGCATCTCTTGCTCGGCATCCCGCCGAAGCTCGCCGTAAGCGACGCCGTGAAATATCTCAAGGGAGGCTCGTCGAAATGGTTCCACGAGACTTTTCCGCAGCTCTTGGAATTCGGTTGGCAAGACGGCTATGGCGCGTTCACGGTCGGTCGCTCGCAAATCGAAGCGACGGAAGAATATATCCGCGGGCAACGTGATCATCATCGCGTGCAGACGTTCGAGGAAGAATATCTCGCGTTTTTGCGCAAACATGAGTTGAGTTTCGATCCGCGACATGTGTTCGATTGATCGGGTGCGATGATGGCAAGCGTCGCTACGCGACGCATCACGTTTGCCGCGATTTCGCATTCCGTGGGTTGAAACCCACGGCTACCATCGTGGTCGTCGCTACGCGACTACAGGGCGACTACTACTGCCGTATGACCAAGCGTGCTCCAACCCGTTCGACCATCACACCGCCGGGAAACATTCGTTTCGCGGCGGTGTTGCCGTTCAAGGCAAGATCGGCGAGGGCTTCCCATTCGTCGAAGCCCATTGCTTGGAGCGGCAGGCCGGCGGCGTTCCAGGCCGTCGTGAGGACTTCGCGCACGAGATACCTCGGTTGATTCGCCAGTGCCGTGCAATCGAGTTCGAACGCGCCGCGCTCCGAGCGAGTTACGGCCGCTCGCAACAACGGCTCAACCAACGCCGCTGCGAAGTCGCGTAATTCCTCGGCCTGTATCGCGAGCCGCGACAGCGCATCGACGACTTGCGGGTTGTACTCTTGCGCCAAGAGAGGCAACAAATCGTGTCGCACTCGATTGCGCGTATACGCTCGATCGACGTTCGACGAGTCGATTCGATACGGCTGCCCGATCGATTCGAGATACTCGACGATCTCGCAGCGCCGCAGCATGAGCATCGGGCGGATCAGCCCGATGGTGTCGCCGTCGAGGGGGCGGACGCGCGGGATACCGCCGAGACCGGCAAGCCCCGTGCCGCGCACGATGCGCTGCAGCAAGGTCTCGGCCTGATCATCGCGCGTGTGGGCCGTCGCGATATAGCGGGCTCCGCGACTCCGCGCCGTGTCGACGAGGAATCGATAGCGCAACTCACGGGCCGCTTCTTCGACGCCGTCGCCGCGCTCGCGAGCCGAGAGCGCAACGTCGCCGTTCGAGACAACGCTTTCGATCCCGAGCCGCGCAGCAAGTTCGGCGACGAAGCGTGCATCGCCGTCGGATTCTTCACCGCGCAAGCCATGGTTTAAATGAGCGGCAATGAGTCGGCCGCCGGCCGCCGGGGGTCGCAGCGCGGCGAGAGCGCGGAGTAGAGCAACACTATCGGCCCCGCCGCTCACGGCTACGACGACGGTCTCGTCCGTCCAGCGGCTTAAGGGCCATCCGGCGGCGATCCGCAGTTCCAGCTGGGCAGGCCCGTTCATGCCGCGTAATGCCGATAAATGCTTGCAGTTCCGGCGGTTGCGTTCGCGTCGGACTCTGTTAGGATAAGAAACTTGAATTGCCAGCGATCGTCCGCGGAGCCCCCCTAGCGAGGCGACCCAAGGAGAGCGACGGCGCGAGAAAGACGACTTTACCCGGATCAAGATACTAGAACCAGCCGGTTCGGGAGCTTAGGCGATGCATCTGCTTGCGATTTTCTTGCAGTATCTGCTTAGCCGGCTTCTGAACGAGCCGCAACCGCAACCTGTACCGATCCCCGTGCGACAGCCGACTGCCAAGGCTTCGCCCGATCGTCAGGCTTTCGTGTCGACGAGCGACCCACCAGGTCGAACGTCGATATTCTATGAGTCGACGGAATTCCGAAGGCAAGCAGGAAACGAGAACCGATTCTCGTTTGTTCGGCGTTCAGGACGCAACGCGGCGCACCTTGCCGTCGCGGTCTTGAGCACGACATGCCTCGGCGTCGGCCGTCCGGAAATCTCGTCTTCGTTTTCGGCGTTTGCCGCATTTGCGGCTGCAGTCGGAATTTTCTCGCCCGAGGTGCGCGCCTAGCGCATCGCCGCCTCTTCTTAGTTCGGCTTGATGAACGGGCTCGGTGAGCCAAGACATTCGACTTCGATGTTCGCAGCCTCGCAACCTAACGGTTGCCGGGCAACGCATCCGGTCGCATGACTTGAATCATTCAGCGTGCGATCGCTCCTCCATAAAAAATTACGCCCTTGAGGAGCGAACCCTTGGATAATCCGATCACAGTCGTGCTGATCACGGCGCCGCTCGCGGCCGTGTTGACTTTCGTCTTAATGAAAGTGCTCGACAAGCTGCGCCTGACCGACGCGGAAGGAAAAGCGAAAGAGATCATCACGCAGGCCGAGCGCGAGATCGACAACCGCCGCAAAGAAGCGGAGTTGGCGATCAAGGAAGAGGCCTTGCGCCGCAAAAGCGAGTTTGAAAAAGATCTCCAGAAGCAGCGGCAAGAACTTCACGAGCGCGACCGCGTGCTCGACAAGCGCCAGGACGCTTTGGAAGAGCAGGGGGATCAACTTCGCAAGCAAGAGAAGATGGTCGAGTCGACGCAGCGCAAACTCATGGAACGGCTCGAAGACACGAATCGCCGGCACGAAGAACTCGGCAAATTGCTCGATGTTCAGCGCCAAACGCTCCACCAACTCAGCGGCTTAAGCAAGGAAGACGCGACCCACCGGTTGCTCGAAATGCTCGACCAAGAGCTTGCCAACGAGATCGGCACGCGCATCCATAAGCACGAAAAACGGATGGCGGAAATGGCGGAGGAGAAGTCGCGCGAGATTCTCATTACCGCCATCCAACGCTACGCCTCGGCCCATACCGCCGAATCGACGACGAGCACCGTCGACATTCCAAGCGACGACATGAAGGGACGCATCATCGGTCGCGAAGGACGGAACATTCGCGCCTTCGAGAAAGCGACCGGCGTCGACGTCATCATCGACGACACGCCGGGTGTCGTGATCGTCAGCTGCTTCGATCCGGTTCGTCGCGAGACGGCGCGACTCGCGCTGGCGAAACTCATCGCAGACGGTCGAATTCATCCGGCCCGCATCGAGGAAGTCGCCGCGGAGACGCAGAAAGAACTCGAAACGCATCTCCAGCGCCTCGGCGAAGAAGCGGCCGAAGAAGCCGACGTGCCGGGCCTGAACGAGAAGGTGATCCATCTGCTCGGCCGATTGCACTTCCGCACGAGCTACAGCCAGAACGTGCTGCGACATTCGATCGAAGTCGCCTACCTCACCGGCATGATGGCCGAAGAGCTTGGGCTCGACGGCAAGCTCGCACGCCGCGCCGGCTTGTTGCACGACATCGGCAAGGCAGCCGATCACGAAGCCGAAGGGGGCCACCCGAAGATCGGCGCCGACATCCTCAAGCGAGCCGGCGAGAAACCGGAAGTGGTGCATGCCGCGCTCGGGCATCACGACGACCTCAGGATCGACAACCCATACACGGTGCTCGTCGCCGCGGCGGACGCGGCCAGCGCGGCTCGGCCCGGCGCCCGGCGTGAGTCGCTCGATCGCTATATCAAACGGATGGAAGAGCTCGAAACGATCGCCGGCGGCTTCCCCGGCGTAGAGCAAGCGTTTGCGATTCAAGCGGGGCGCGAGTTGCGCGTGATCGCAAGTTCGCGTGATACGAACGATGTATCGGCGGCGAAGATCGCACGCGATATCGCCAATGCTTTCGAGGAGCAACTCACGTATCCGGGCGAAATCAAAGTAACGGTGCTGCGCGAAGTGCGATTCACCGAAACGGCGAAATAGCCGAAAGGCGCTAAGCGACAAAACGGCTGGACGAGCGAAGAGGACGGAGGAGCGACGAGTGCGACTGCTATTCATCGGCGATATCGTCGGCAAGCCGGGGCGGAAGATCGTCGCTCGGGCGATGCGAGGCTTGATCGCTCGCGAAAAGCTCGATTTTGTCATCGCGAACGGTGAAAACTCGGCGGCCGGCAGCGGAATCACGCCT
Source organism: Planctomycetia bacterium (assembly GCA_021413845.1). NCBI lineage: Bacteria > Pseudomonadati > Planctomycetota > Planctomycetia > Planctomycetia bacterium. Next base: position 19,131 of record JAIOPP010000057.1, read on the forward strand.
GATATTCATCGGGAGCTGATCGACGCCGGAGTCGACTGCATCACGCTCGGCGATCACATCTACAAACGCCGCGAGATCATTCCGACGCTCGAGCGCGAGAAAAACATCGTCAAGCCGGCGAACTTCCCCGCTAAGTCCCCCGGGCGCGAGTTCGCGCTCTTGAAAACACGCGACGGAACGCAGGTAGCCGTGGTGAGTCTGCTCGGCCGAGTGTTTATGCGGCCGGTCGATTGCCCGTGGGCCGCGATCGATCGCGTGTTGGCGCTGCTGCCGCCGGACGTGAAGACGGTCTTCGTCGACTTTCATGCCGAAGCGACGAGCGATAAGCAAGTGATGGGGCGCTATCTCGACGGCCGCGTCGCGGCGGTGCTCGGCACGCATACGCATGTTCCGACCGCCGACGAAGAAATCTTTCCGGGCGGCACCGCCTTTCAATGCGATGTCGGCATGACGGGCCCCTATCGCAGCATCCTCGGCCGGGAAATTAGCCGAGTGATGGAGACGACCCTTAGCTTTACGCCGACTCAGTTCGACGTCGCCCTCGACGATATCAGGATGTGCGGGTCGATCGTCGAGATCGACTCGGCAACCGGCCGCGCCACGGCGATTCGGCGGATTCGGATCGACATGGCCGAAGCCGACCGGCTGGCGGCCTCGCTCGCGCCGGCAGCCGCAGCGCCGCGAGCGCTGTAACGCCGAACGAAACGAGCATGCCGGCAGCGGCGGCTCGCTATTGGCCTTGAAGCGGGAACGGTAAGCCGGTACTTTGCCGCGCCTTTCACGAACGACTCGGTCTTCCCGGCGCCGCCGGCGATGGATCGCTCCGGTCGTTTCAGCGAGAACGCTCATACCTTCGAGGACGTCGCATGTCGTCGCCATTTTCCCTGCGGATGCAAATCAAACTCGTCGCTTTGGCGTCGGCGTTATGCGTTCCCTTGGCTTGCGGTTGTACGCAAGCGTTGATTACCGGCATCTATTTGACGAAGGGGGTCGAGACTCCCGCCGAGTTCAAGGAGTTGAAGGGGAAGAAGACCGCCGTGGTCTGTCGTCCGCTGGTGGAATTGCAATATTCGAGTTCGAGCGCTGCGCAGCGTCTGGCAGGTACGGTGTCGCTATTGCTGAAGAAGAAGGTGAAGAAGATCGAATTGATCGGCGCTCAGAAGATCGAGCAATGGACCGACGAACATGAATGGCAGGAATTTTCCGAAGTCGGCAAGGCCGTGAAGAGCGATTACGTCGTCGGGATCGAGATCGAAGAATTCAAGCTCTATCAAGGACAGACGATCTACCAAGGCCGGGCTCGCGTCCACGTCACCGTGCACGACATGAGCAAGGACGGCGAATTGGTTTACGAGAAGAACCTGCCCGAAATCGTTTATCCGCCGCAGGCCGGCATTCCGACTTCAGAGAAACCGGAAGAAGAATTCCGTCGCCAGTTCATCGGCGTCGTGGCCGAGCAAGTCGGCCGATTGTTCTACGGCTACGATCACCGCAAAGACTACGCCGTGGATAGCACGGCACTCTAAGAAGTTGTCGCCGCAACGATTCATCGTCGCCGCACAGGCCGAACTCTTAGAGCTTCACGTTTCTCTGGAGTGTTCTCTCTAAAGCTTCACGTTCTGGCGCATCGGCTTCGGTGTCTCGCGCCGCGGAGGCTGCGGCCGATTCATGTTGTTGCCGTTGTTCGCCACGGGAACTTGCGGCGGTCGCGCACTAGGGGGCGGGGGTGGAGGGTCGTAGCTCTCCTTCCATTTCCAACCGATCGGGTCGTTCAATTCCGCTTCTGCCATCATGGCCCAAGGCGTGCCGCGGTGTTCTTGCGCGACGCGCTCCAGTAGTTCGCGAGCGAGCTTGCCCATCTTGTCGAGTTGGCTGTTCGACGAGACTTCATCGACGGGAACGAGCGTCAACACGTTCGTCTTCGGATCGGCGAGCTTCATGCCCCCTTTCGCGCGGGCCAACATCTGGTTGTAAGCCTCGGTACGAACTTTCACGGCCAAGACGCGGCCGTAAGCAAGATCGAAGCCGGCTCGCCAGCGCGGCTCGACCAGCTTCTCACGATCCTTCTCTCCCGCCTTGATGATCGTGTAGAGGTTATCGATTCTCGGTCCGAGAATCGCGGCTTTCTTTTGCGCTTCATCCAGCGCCGCCTTCATCGACGAATCGTCTTCGCCTGTCTTACGGAAGACGAGCACCGGATTCTGCATCGGATCGACGATCGATTGCTTCGCCGCCTCGACGAGCGCCATCTTGGCTTTATTCTTCGAAACGCTTTTCACGTAATCTTGCGTCGGGAGGTAATCGGGCCGATACGGCTTCATCACCAGCGGGTCGAAGAAGTAATTCAACCGGGCTTGAAAAACGGGAGTCTCGCGCGAGGTAACGAAGCCGTCGATCCGTTCGCGATTGCCGTGAACGGCGAAAAAGATCCCGCCCGTCTCGTAGCACAGCCGCGTGAGGCAATAAGGGCCGAATCCGGAATCGAGCCGATACATACCGTCGTCGCGATTCGCTTTGCCCGAGAAATTGAGCTGCACTTGCTCGGGCAGAAACGTCTCGGCTCCTTGCCGCACCGGAATCCACTGGACCGATTGATCGTAGTTGGGATCGGGATCGACGTACTTGATTTCGATATTCGGACGCCCGAACGGCGCAGGAACTCCGACGACGAAGACCGGCATCTGGTTCCGCTTGCAAACGGCCACGCAGTCTTCCAACCGATTCTCGTCTTCGCCTACTTCATCCGTGAAGACGACCATCATGACACGGCGACGGGGTTGCGAGAAACGGAAGTTCTCGTACTTCTGCGCCGCTGCGCCGATGGCGGTGAACGTCATCTCCACACCGGAGTCGTCGTTGGGGATGCTGGCGACGGCGCTGCGAATCAGGTTGATGTCGTCCGTCGGCTTGTCGGTGAGAAAGGTAATATCTTTTCCGAATGCCACGACCGAAGACAACAACGGCCGATCGGTCGGGCCTTTCGGTGCGACCGCCTTACTGAGGCCGAGCTCCTTATAGATGCGGTCGAATCGCTCGGCGACCGCTTCACGCTGAATCTGCATGCTGCCCGACTGATCGAAGAACCAGACGACGAGCGTCGGCCCTCGTTCGAGCGAGAGGAGGATTTCTTGCGTAATACGATCGAGAGCGCCGAGCGTGCCTGTCGCACCATCGCCAGCAATGCCTTTGATCTGGATGCGCGTCCCTTTGTTCGGCGCCGTAATCAGGTCTTCGAGCAGCGGCACGCGCACTTCCGTGAGCATGCGAGTTTGCGGCGGCCGACGAGGCAGCTCGATCGACTCGGCAACCTTCAGAGCGGTCGAAACCTCGACCTCGACACCGGCCGTGCGCACGGAGCCGACGTTCGGCAACTCGCTCGGTCGCAACAAGAACTCTTGCTTGCGGATTTCGAGCGGAGCTTTTTTCTCCTCCGGCGCGACGAAAGCTTCGAGCGTCGCTACGACCGGCTTCGGAATCGGCGGCATGAAAAGCGTGCCGAGCCCGATGATCAAGAGCATGTGCAAGAACATGCTGCCGATCCAGGCGGGGACTTCATTCGAGAAGGCCCCTTTTAATTCGTGCGCAAACTCGTTCCACCAGCGCGCATCGCCGGACGACCCGCTCATATATCACTCCACGGAAAAACCCTGTTCCGACGGTTTCCGCAGATGCCCGCAAGATTGGGTACTGCACTATTCGGAAATTGTCGACATTCGCCGGCGGCAGGGCAAGTCGGAAGTTCGAAAAACGAAAAGTTTTCGCTCAAGCTTGGTTCGTTGACGCCTCCCGGCCACCCATTTACTATGACCTGGAGCGATATTCACGCCGTCGCCACGGGTCGTCCGTTCGACCATCCGCTCCCTAGCCGCCCCCCTCCGTCCGCCGCTTCGAGGATTTCGTCCATGCCGTTTTCGCATCGCGCCGGTTTTGTTCTGTCGGTATTTGCCTTAATTTCTCTCGGTTTTACCGCGAGCGCTCCGCCGGCTTACGGACAAGCGACGGCGGCCGACAAGCTGCCGATGCCGGAGGAAATCTCCGTCGTCACGAAGGACGGCGTCAAGATCGCGGCGACTTATCTAGCGAGCACGAAAGGGAAAGATGCCGCGGTCGTGATCTTGCTGCACATGTTCAAGGGAAACCGCCGCGACATGGCATCGCTCGGCGCGTATCTCCAGAAGCAAGACGTCGCCGTGGTCATGCCCGACCTTCGCGGTCATGGAGATAGCACGACCGTGAACGTGGAAGGCGTCGATCGAAAGTTCGATGCCTCGACGATGAAGCCGGTTGAGATGAAGCTGATGTCGAACGACTTGGAAGCGATTAAGAAGTTTCTGATCGCCCAGAACAACGAAGGCAAACTCAATATCGAACGGCTCGGCATCATCGCCGCCGAGATGAGCGTGCCGGTCGCGGTCAATTGGACGGTCGACGACTGGTCGTGGCCGGTGCTTCCGACTCTGAAGCAAGGCCAAGACGTCAAGGCGCTCGTGCTACTCTCGCCTCAGATGGCATTCAAGACGTTGAACATGTCCATGGCGATCACCAACCCGCAATCGCCGATTCGAGACAAGATCTCGCTGCTGCTGATCACGGGCGCGGAAGACAAACCGAGCGTGGCCGATGCCCGACGGATCGAACAAACGTACGCACGGATCCGCCCGAAGCCGGAAAAGATCGAAGACAAAACACTCTTCCTTGAAGACACGTTGAAGACGAAGCTCGTCGGCACGAAGTTGCTCGGCGAGAAGAGCTTGGCGATCGAAGAGTTGATCGCTCAGTTCATCGAACTGCGATTGGTGGCCCCGACGACATACGTTTGGAAGGAACGGATGGCCCCGTAACTTCGCGACGCCGGAGACCCCGCGACGCTGTAACGCCGCGACTCAAGGAAGTCGCCGCTCGCCGCAGCTATTCGCCGAGCGGGCGGATTTGTACGCGAGGCAACAATCGAGCCGTCGGCGGAGTTGCAACATCCGCTGCCGCGGCGGATGCAGCCGCTTGATCGGCCGGGGGAATAGCGAGCTCGACGCCGATCGGCAAGAGATCCGGATTCGATAACACGCCTCGATTGGCATCGTATATCGCGATATAGCGTTCGGCATTGCCGTAGTACCGCTCGGCGAGCGACGCGAGAGTCTCGCCGTCGCGCACCCGATGGCGTTTGGGCTTGGATGCTTTCACGCGCGATTGTTCAGGCGGCGGCGTTACCTGTCCGGCATGGGCTTGCGATGCCGCCGGGAGCGGCTGAGAACGCGCATCGGCACCGGAGCCGGCACGAAGCGTCGGCATGACGACGCGCGAGCCCCCGTCGGCATTCCCGACCGAATTCACGCCGACGCCGGTGAACTGCGATCGGGCCTTATCCGCACCGAGCGGCGACGAGATCGCCAGCGGCGGCCCGAACGGCGACGTGGTCGACGACGTCGTCGTCGATAAAGGCTGCGTTGCCGGAGCCGCTGCCGATGTGACGTCAGTCGCGGTCGGTGCGGGATACTCCGCCGGCAATTGCGGGTTCGACGTAATGTTGTGCATCGGAGTCCGCTCCGCTTCATTCAGCGGGTCGCCCACGAAGTACGGCGAGCCGAGTTGCGGTGGGGGAGAACCGTAAGAGGATATTCCGGGAACCGCCGCGACCGCGGCAACGGGTCGATCGGCTTCGGCCCGCACGTATTCCGAAGCGACGCGGCGCTCCGAGCCGGCGGGAGTGCCTCGGTTTCTAAAGGGGTCGATCGTGCCGGTGAACTGCGCCGCGCCGCCGCTGCCCGACGGGATGCCCGCTTCCGGCGCCTGCCCGACGAAGCCCGTAGCGGCCTGCGGCAGATTGGAACGCCGCACGAGGAGATCGTCGGCTACCGATTCGGCGCGGGCCGGCTCGACCGGGGCTTGGCGGAACAGCAAAGCGCCGCCGACCCCGAGGGTCATCACGACGCCCGCGGTCAGAAGTTTCGTACCGGCGTTCACGTTCGATTCTCGCTGCATGACGAACCTCTCTCGCTCTACTCAAGTGTGCCACACCGTTATCTACGCGGCGGAGCATCTCGGCGATCGGCGAATAATTCTTGAGCCGGCGCACTGCGTAAAGCGTAGTGGTCGCACCATGTTTGCGATCGCGGGGGCACCGACTTTGACGACGGCGCAAAGCAAGACGACGCCGGCTCCGAAGAACCGGCGTCGTCTTATATGCAGCAAACGATTCGATGCGAACTTCGCGTCGGCCGGCCGATGCCGTTACACGATCGCCGGGGCCGTTCCACCCTTCGCCGCGGCGAGGGCGTTCTGCTTGCGGAAGAGCCAGAGCAAGATCGGCGATGCGACGTAGATCGTGCTGTACGTTCCGGAGATCGTACCGACGACCATCGCGAACGCGAAGCCGTGAATGCCCGGTCCGCCCCAGAAGTAGAGGATCACGACGACCAAGAATACCGTCAACGACGTGAGGATCGTCCGGCTGAGCGTTTGGTTGACGCAAGTGTTGATCACTTCGCCCGTCATCGCCGGGCTCTTCCCTCGCACTTCTCGGATCCGATCGAAAATCACGATCGTATCGTTGAGCGAGTAACCGATGATCGTCAACAAGGCGGCGACGATCGTGAGATCGATCTTGAACGGATCGACCAAAGCGAAGCCCATATACGGCGCGAGCCACTTGCTGAGCGCCAAGCACCCGACCGTGAAGAGCACGTCGTGTACGAGAGCGAGAATGGCCGCGAAGCCGAACGAAAGGTCTTGGAACCGGAACCAAACATAGAGCATGACCAAGAACAAGCTGACGAGCATCGCATAGATGGCCGATTGCTTGGCGCCGCCGGCGACCGCCGCTCCGACCGATTCGGAAGAGGGGAAGAACGGCGACGAAGCGAGTTGGTTTTCGAGGCGAGTGAGAATCTCCTTCGTCTGCTCGGGCGATGCCGCCACGCGGAACCGCCACGTCTTGAGCGACTGCGAGCTACCGACCTCGAGTTCGGGAGCCGAGAGCTCATAGAGGACCCCCGCAATCTTTTCATCCGGCTGCACGGCCGGCTTGACGAGTTCTTCCAAGCGACGTTGATTCAACTTCGGCGTGAAGTTCAGCTCGACCAAAGTCCCGCCGGCGAATGGATCGACCGGGGCCACGATGTTGGACGTTGACGGGGTGTTGAAGACGGGAAGCGACGGGAACGGAGAAACGTCGGGTGCCGTCGGTGTTGTCGTCAGAGGAGCCGTTGCAGCCGGGCTCGTTGTAGTCGAGCTCGGTACAGCTGTGGCGCTCGGCGTCGCAGTCGGAGCCGGTTGGCACGACGAGTCGACTTCTTCGTCCAAGCCGGACGCGTCGATCGAGTCGGCGGCCAAACCTTCAACCGGCGCGGCGCTGTCCGAGCGGTTGTTCGCCGGCGGGGTTAAGGCAGGGCCGGTCGCCGGTGCGCCGGCGGGAGCGGCCGCCTCGTCGAGACGAACGAGCGCTCCATATTCCAAACGATAACGCTTGAGTTGCTGGCCGAATAGCGTCTTAAGCTTCCCTTCGACGTCGGCGCGATTCGGCTCCGCCGTAACGATCTTGTAGCCGGTGCCCGCGGTGAACTCTTGCGAGGTCACTTCCTGCACGGTTGCTTCCGGCAGAACCGACTCGACCTTTTCACGAACTTCGGCGATGCCGCCGGCAGGAGGCGTATCGAAGACCGTCGTAACCGAAGTTCCGCCGGTGAAATCGATATTGAGCAAATCCGATCCGCGGATCGCCGCCCCGATCAGGCCTGCGCTGAGAAACAGAATCGAGGCGGTGTAGCAGGCGAAGCGCTTGCCGATGAAGTCGTAGTTGGTGTTGCTCATGATCTGCATGAACTTCAAGTTGCTCACCCAACGATTCCGTTCGGCGACGTCGAACATCAATCGCGTGCAAGTGATGGCGGTGAACAAGTTCATCAGGATGCCGACCGTGAGCGTCACGGCGAAGCCCTTGATTTGGTCGGTGCCGATGACGTAGAGCACGATCGCCGTGATCAGCGTCGTCACGTTGGCATCGACGATCGTCACGGTTGCGCGATCGAAGCCGTTACGAATCGCCATGCGGAGCGTAGCGCCCCGATTCAATTCTTCGCGCATTCGCTCGTAGATCAGCACGTTGGCATCGACCGCCATACCGACGGTGAGAGCCAAGCCGGCGAGGCCCGACAGCGTGAACGCGGCGTTGAACATGATCATAAACGCGACGATCAGGAGCACGTTGAGCAGCAGCGCCAAGTTGGCGACGAGCCCCGCGAAGCGATAGTAAATCAGCATGAACACGACCACGACGAGCGTGGCGACGAGCATCGAATAAACACCCGCTTGGATCGTGTCGCGTCCGAGCGTCGCGCTGACGACTTGCTCGCTGACCGGCATCTTGTTCAACGCGGCAGGCAAGCCGCCGGCGGTGAGAATCTCGGCAAGATCCTTGCTCTCTTGTTCGGATTCACCGCTGCCGGTGATTTGGCCGCGATCGGAAATCGTCGTGATGATCCGCGGAGCCGATTGCATCGTACCGTCGAGGATGATCCCCAAGTGGTTGTATTGATTGTTCTCCGGCAAGTTGCTGCTCGTCAGCCGCTCGAAGCGCTGCGCCCCATCGGAGTTGAAGCTGAAGAACACCGCCGGCTTTCCCTTCTCATCGAGGCCCGACGACGCGCTCGAGAGATAATCTCCCGTCACGTTGTAGTTGTCGAGCACGACGAGAACTTGCGCTTCATCCCCGAGCGAGCCGCGGGGGACGACGCGCGTCTCGTAATCCGGCCCGGTCAGTTCGCGCAGCGCCTTGGGGTTGTTGGCGATCGGAATCCAGCGACCGATGATCGGAGCGACGCCGTCGACCGGCGGACCGAGCACGACGTTGCTGCGGAGACTCTTTTTCGAGTCTTCAATGCGTTGTTGGTCGCGAGCCCGATCGATGATTCGTTGATACTTGTGCGCGTTGGCCGTCATGCGGAATTCCAACGCTCCCGAGGTGCTGATCTTGTACTTGATCCGCCGGAGTTCCTCTTGATCGTCGCCGGCTTCCGCGACGGTCTTCGCTTCGGTCGGGCTCGGCACGATCACTTCGATCTTGTCGGTGCCGTAAGGACGAACCGTGATTTCCATCACGTTGCCCGGATCGACGCGTCGCTTCACCGTGCCGACGAGCTTGTCCATCGTCTCATTCGACGGCAATGCCCCGTCTTTATTCGGCAGCAACTCATAGACGAGGATCACGCCGCCGCGAAGATCGATTCCGAGCTTCGGCTGTCCGCCGAAGAGGACGATCGCCAAGCTGGCGACGACGGCGAAGATGACGACGAAAAAGCGCATCGTCTGATCCGGCAGACGCAAGGACTTGCTCAAGATATTCGCTAAGACGATCGGCACGGCGAAGACCCCGGCGATCAGCAGCAGCTTCGCAAACAAAGACATTCCGACCTTCTTCGTCGTCACTTTAATACTATCGGCGGAAAGTGAGGTGCTGCTCGGCTTCGGGGCGGGCAGGGCCACGGCCGTCGCAGTAGGGCCAGTCGCCGCAGGAACCACGGCGGCCGATGCCGTCGGCGTAGCCGTGGGGGCCGGCGTCGTCGCTACCGTCGACGTTGCGGTAGCCGTGGGAGTAGCGATGGTCGTTGCGGTCGGAACGGCAGTAGGAGTCGGCACGGCGGTCGCGGTCGGCGCGGCAACCGTCATCGGAGCCGTGGCGGAAGGAGTCGCAGTCGGAATTGCCGTGGCTACCGTGGCGCTCGGTGTTGCCGAAGGAGCCGCCAACGAACGGGTCGCACTCGGGGACGGGGCTGCCGTCGCGACGGTTGCGGTCGGCGTGGCCGTGGGAATCGCAACCGGTCGGGTCGCACTTGGAGAGGGTGCTGCCGTAGCGACGGGAGTCGCCGTGGCGGCCGGCATTGCGACGGTTGCCGCAGGGACGGCGAGCGGCCGAGTCGCGCTCGGCGTCGGTGCAGCCACGGCAGCGGGAGTTGCCGTCGCGGAAGGAGTCGCCGTCGCCAACGGGCGTGCGGTCGCGCTCGGAGTTGCCGAGGGGGTCGGCTTCGCTGCCGTGGCAGAGGGAGAAGGAGTCGGCGTCGCGCTCGCAGATGGGGCAGGAGTCGGAGTCGGCGTCGCTGCCGGAGCGGCGGTCGCCGAGGGCTTCGGCGTGGCGGCCGAAGTCGCACTAGGGGTCGCGCTAGGCGTTGCCGAGGGCTTGGCCGTGGCCGAAGGGGTTGCACTCGGCGCCGGTTGAGCCGAGACGGTCGGCACGAACCCGACGAGGGTCGACATCACTAAAGCGGCAACATAGGGGAGAACCGCGGCGAGCTTCGGCTTCCGATAAACGGAAAGGGGGGCGATCATGGACTTCTCTCTCCTCAAACGAACCGACGAAGCGATCATGAATCGTCGGCCGGGCGCAGATGGCGGATGAATGAATGGGCGTTTAGTTTTTGTTAACTTCGGTCTTCGAGTCGCTCGCATCTCCTTCGGCCAACACGCGGGCGATGGAGCTGAGCTGCAACCGAAGCTTGGTATCGTTTTTCTCGTCGACGCGAATCGTCACTTCGTTCGCTTCCGATTGCACGTTGGTCACGACGCCGAAGATGCCGCCGGTCGTGAGGACGCGATCGTTCTTCTTGATCGCTTTGAGCAACTCGTCGCGCTTGCGCTGTTCGCGCTGCTGCGGACGAAGCACCATGAAGAAGAACAGAATGCCGATCATCGCGATCGGAAACACCATCGACAGACTGTTCGCGGCGCCGCCGGGATCTTGCGCCAGCAGCCATACGAACGAAAAACCGGAAGCAAGCAGCGTCATCGCAGCGTAACCTTAAAGGCCGTGAAACCTTGGAGACCGTAAATAGAAACAGCCGAACAATCGCACCGGACGGCGACGATCGCACGGCAGGCTTACGAACGGAAAGAACGTCGGGCGAGAGGTCGTTCGACCACGGCCGGCAACCGAGATAAAACCGGCGATCTTTGCAGACCGACCGCCCCCTCGGGCTAGACCATCCCCCCGGACTTCCTAATTCGTAGCCGGGTATCATAAAGCCCTATGCCGTAACGAGCAAGGGGAACCGCAAGCTGCGGCCGACGGTCAATCGCCGGGAGGGAAATCGGCTTCCTCAATCATCGGGCCCGAATGCTCTCGGTCGCTCGCTGCCGCGGCGCGCAGCCAGCCCGCCTTCTTCGCCGCGTAGTATTCGTCGTACCGGCCGGCTTCGATCGCCGCGCGAGCCCCCGCGACGAGGCGCTGGTAATACGTGATGTTGTGAATCGAGAGGAGCGTCGCTCCGAGCATCTCCTTCGCCATCACTAAATGCCGCAGATACCCCCGACTATGTCGACACGCAGGGCAGGGGCAGCCTTCCTCAAGCGGCCGAGGGTCGCGCTCGTGGACTTTATTGCGCAGCCGAACCTGTCCTTCATCGGTAAAGGCCAGAGCATTCCGACCGTTGCGCGTCGGCATGACGCAATCGAACATATCGACCCCGCGACGAATCGCTTCCAACAGATCGATCGGCGTTCCGACTCCCATCAGGTAGCGAGGCTTCTCGCGCGGCATCGCCGGCATCACGGCATCGAGGCACGTATACATCTCGGCCGGAGTTTCCCCGACGCTGAGCCCGCCGATCGCGTAACCGGGAAAGTCGAGTTCGGCGAGCCGCTCGGCACAACGAACGCGCCGCACGGGATCGAGCCCCCCTTGCACGATCGCGAACTGCGCCTGGTCGTCGCGCGTCGCGGCCCGTTTGCAGCGCTCGGCCCAACGGATGGTACGCTCCATCGCATCGTCGATCACGGCGTCGGTCGCCGGCAACGCGACGACGTGGTCGAGCACCATCGCCACATCGCTGCCGAGCGCCTCTTGAATCGCCACGGCGCGCTCGGGCGAAAGCTGCAGCAAGCTCCCGTCGATGTGCGAACGGAAGGTCGCCTGCTCTTCGGTGATCTTCGTCATCTTGGCGAGGCTGAAGAGCTGAAAGCCGCCGCTATCGGTCAAGATCGGGCCGTCCCAAAGCATGAACTTATGCAAGCCGCCGAGGAGCCGCACCGTCTCTTCGCCGGGGCGAAGCGCAAGATGGTAGGTGTTGCCGAGTACCATCTGCGCCCCGGTGGCGCGCAGCTGATCGGTCGTCAACCCCTTCACGGTTCCTTGCGTCCCGACCGGCATGAACGCCGGTGTTTCAAGCGCGCCATGCGGCGTATGAAAACGACCTCGCCGCGCGGAGCTCGCGGGATCTGTCGCTAATAAGTCGAACGAAAATGGAGAGTTGCTCATACGCGGCATGAGATGCAAGGAGCGAGTTTTTTTACCGATGAACGACAACGGCAGGACGAATCGCCATTTTATGGCATTCCACAGGGTTCATAGCCCAAACAGCGTGCAAACATGGAATTCGGGCGCTACCATAACGTTGATTGGAATATTTCATCTCGCTCCGTCGCACGATGCCGCAAAATGCCCACGACGAACTCGCCTCCTGAAACTTCGTCGCGTCTCTGGTGGTTTCTACATTTGGCGGTGAAGATTTGGCTGGGCCTCATCTTGCTCGTAATTCTGTCTGCGGGATTCGCCGACTACATCGTCAATCAGCCCCCGAACATCCGTGAGCATGTCTCTCGCGACGAGTGTCCGATCTCGCTACCGGCATCGGCGACGGATGTGAGCTTCTACTTTCCTCCAGCGCTGCACCCGAACAAGGCCTACGAATTCACGGTCCCGGAAGCAGACTTCAAGCAGTGGGCCTCTGCACGCGGCTGGCCGACGCAACCGATCGGGCCGGCCGGCTACAATGTGCGGCGCTACAGAGCATTTATTCCCGGCGGCGAAGACGAGCCGATTCACATCGTCGACGGGCATCGTTACGAATGGAGGGAAGAAGACCGCGGCGTGTACTGCGGCTTCGATCGACGGAGCGGCCGGTGCTACGTATATACCCATTCGCGTTGAAGCACGCGTCGCACATGGAGATTTGTCGACCGCGACTCAAGCGGCGGCCTCACTCGAACTTCACATCCGTCTTAGACAGCAATTCCTTCACCTTCGCTTGCAGCTCCGGCGTGTTCGGCTTGCTCCGGCGGACGATGCGCATCGACTTTAAGAAGGCGAACTCCTTGAGGGCCGGCAAGCGGGCTTCGGTGATTTCGAATTCCGAGAGCTCCAAGTGTTCCAGGTGTTTCATGCCGGCCACGATCGCCAGATCGGCATCGCTCGTGGTTTGCGCGCCGGTGATGACGAACTTCTTCAGCGTCGACATCTCCTTGACGATCGCAATCCCTTCCGACTTATCGAGCCCGTCGCCGAGTTGCAGGTATTCCAAAGGCAAGGCCGTGATATGCACCAAACACTTCGGGGTCGCTTCGCGCGAGGCGATCTCTAGGCCCTTAAGCTTCTTGAGGCTCGCCAGATGCACGGCCCCGGCATCGGTGAAATGGGCGTGGGCTAGGCTCAGCGTCTCGTAGTTGGGAAACGCTTCGCACATCGCCTGGATGCCGACGTCGTCTAGCTTCGAGCCGCGGAAACTGGAGCTCTTCAAGTTCGTCCAGCCCTTGAAATCTTTGAACGGATGCCCCTTCAACTGCGTGCCGATGTAGGCGAAGCGTTCGAGATTCTTAAGGCCGGCAAGGTGGGCCAAGCCTTCGTCGGTGAGCTTCCCTTGGTTGACGATGTTGAGCACCTTGAGCGACGTGAGTTTGCCGACCGGCTTCAGCCAAGCGTTCTCGGAGTTGGTGTGAATGATGACGAGCGACTCCAGCGTGTCGATCTCGCCGAGGTGCTCGTAGAACGCTTGATCGAAAGGATCGACTTCGCGCTTCTGCTTGACGTTCAACGCCGCACTTCCCAAGTCGACCGATTTCAAGCTATCGAACAACGGGCTGGAAAACGGAGCGCTCGCGGAACCGAACGCCGACTTCAACGCTTCCGGCGTAACGTTGACTCGCTCGAACTTGCCCGGCGCTTTCTCCAACGCGGCGACGACGAAGTCGACATGCGCCTTCCGCTTCACCGCCGCGAGAATTTCCGCAGCGGAGGCCGTCAGGGCTTCTCTCTTCGTTCCTTCCGAGCGCGCGACAAGTGCGTCGAAATCTTCCTTCGTTTTGATCTCAGCCAGGGAATCGGCCGCCGCTGCGACCCGGCAAATCGCCAACCCGGCGAAGAGAATTCCACACAAATAACGCCGGGCGAATATCGAAGTCATCGAGAGATTTCCAGTTGGGGTATGCGAAGTAACTGCGAAGGCGAGACGTCAGCCCCCGCTTGGCTCTGCTTTTCCGTTCGTTTCGGCGTTCGCTTTTCCGAACGTCCAGTAGTTTAGCTTCTCGCTCAGGTGCGACGACAGCCGCCTTTCGAGCGGGGGAAGATTCTTGTCCATCAACAGCTGCACGTCGCCGAGCATCATCATGCAGTCGCCGTAGTAGGAATGGCCCAACAGATCGGTATCGATGTCCGAGGCGTCGACCGTGTCGAGCCCTTCCAGCACCATGATTCCTCGGCTCGAATCGCCGAGTCGAGGACTGTCGTTGAAGGCATACGAGGCATGCAAGGCCCAATCGTTGCGCGAGCAATAGAGGGTCGTCCGATTGGCGATCTTCTGCAACCGTGGCGCGATCTGCTCGCGGAAGACGTCGGCGTCGACGTCGGGCGCGGCCAGTACGATCTGATCGAAAATCTTACCTCGATCCCCCATCGCGAGAACGGCCCGCCCGACGGCGTCGGCCCCCATGCTATGCGCGATGACATGGATTCGCTTCGCGTCGGTTCGCTTCGCCGTGTCGAGCAGAAACTTCATGACGTGTTCGTAGCTGTAGCCGATCTCGTTCCGATCGGAGAAGTAACTCCGCAAGTTAGCTCTCGACGGCCAACTGTAAAACATCGGCACCCCGGCGAACTTCAGATCGTAATGGATCTGCGCCGTGCGGAGCGCCGCCTTCTCGAACGAGACGTTGTAGCCATGCACGAAGATAAAGCAATTGCGGCGATCGACTTCGCGGTCGGCTAGCGAACTGCGGACTTGCTCGAAAAACGCATCTTCTTTCAGCTCCTCGTTGCGACGGAGCATGACGTGATGCGTTTCGTCTTCCGTACCGATCAACGGCCGCTCGACTTCGCCGGCCTTGTGCGCCTGCGGAATGGAGACGTCGCAAAACCCGTAATGGACGCCGCCGTTACGCGCGCGATGCGAACCATAGACCACGCCGGTCGTTTCGCTCAGATAATCTCGCAGCGCCTGATTCCACACGATGACGATCCAAAACGAAGCGCCGACCAAGACGACCGCGGCGAGTGCTCCTCGCAAAATGCTGCGTGCCGTCCGCTCGCGCGCGCTGCGCTGCGCGCGTCGAAACACGCGGTAGAGCAAGAACAAAAACAAGGCCGGAAGTCCGTACAGCAGATAACGCGGATCGGCCGTGGTCCGCAGGATCTCGCGATTAGTGCCGTAATACACGCGCACCGTTTCCGGATGCTCTTCGTCGAGCTTACGCTCGAGATGCAGCGGCGCGGTTTCACGCGGCATCCCTTTGGCGACCGTTCCCGTCGCGACGCGCGTCGTCGGCGAGGGAGTAGCCGGGGGGACGTCGGACGACTTCGGCGCGCTGCCGACGATCCGACTGAGTGCCTGTGCCGCCGCTTGGCGCGCCGCGGCGTCGCCGTTCTTCAAGATGTCCATTAAGCTCGGCACCGCATCCGGTCCCCAGCGTTCGATCTGCTGCAGCGCCGCTGCGGAAGCCTTGGCATCGGCCGACGCGAGCGCTTCGAGAATCGCCTTCCAATAAGCCCCCGAAACCTTGCTCCAGGGGAGTTCGACGTTCGCCAGCGCGATCACCACGCTCCTTTGCGCATCCCGGTCGCCGTTCTTCGCGATCTCCAGCAACTGATCCGCCACGGCGGAGTCGAGCAATTTCAGTGCGCTCAATGCGCGCGCCGCTTGGCGGCGGACCACGGCCGACTTATGGGTCAGAGATTCCCTAAGCAACGCTTCACGCTCGCCGGTCGAAAGCTCGGCCCGAGCGAAATGCCGCTCGAAGACGAAGTCGCTCGTCTTCGGATCGGCAAGGGCTGCGCGCAGATCGGCGGCCGAGATCTTCGTCTTCTTCGAAAGTGGATCTTCTTTCAGAACTTGCGTCGCCCAATCGTCGATCGGATTCGCAGGCTTCGCCCCTTCGACGACGACGGAAGACTTTTCGGCCGTGGCCGTGGGAGACACTGCCGGAACGGCCGTAGCTTTCGGAGTGGCGCTCGGTGTCGGCTTCGGAGATTGCGCGAAGCCCCCGGTCGGACAAACGACGAACCAGCCGACCAAGGCGAACAGGAAGCGGCCGTGGCGCTCGGCATCGACGAAACGTCCTACGCTGCGACCGCTCATAGACTCCCTTCCTTTAATAGCTCAGGCGCACGAGAAATTCATGCCCTGCGAGATCCGAGCCTTCCACCGTCAGTCGCATGATCTGCGGCGAGCTTTTGATAGCGGCTTCGAACTCTTTAGGGCCGGAGATCTTGCGACCGTTCATCGTCGTGATCCGCCTTCCTTTCGCAAGGGGGCCGTAGCTTTCTCGTTCGATGTCGAAAGCTTTGGTCGCCGGCGAACCATCGACGATCTCGACGATCATCGCCCCGCGACCTTCGTTGTCGTCGCGCACGGCGATCCCCAGGCGAATTCCGCGGTCTTTCGGCATGCCCGGGTAGTTCCGAGCGAACACGTTCTGGTCCGTCTGCATCGCTGCACCTTTGGCGACCGCGATGCCGTCGGGATACGCTTCACGAAACATGAGATGAACCCGCACACCGACATCCATCAACAGCTCATCCCAAGTCGAGCGGCGATCGTTCTTTTCCTCGGCCCATTTCGTCAGTGCTTTCGTAAAGAGCGATCCATATTCCTCGCTCAATTCTTTCGGAGGGAGAGAAAAGAAAGCGCTCTCGCCGGGCCCGCAAGCGTTGACGTCGACCACTCCGGTCGGCTCGATAAATAACGATTGAAACAAAGGTGTGTAAGCTTCCGGCGAGGGAATGTACGCGGCGCGAGGAAAGCTTTGCGAGAGTCCGTCGTCGCGCGCGTTACAACAATCGGTAACAAGCACGACGAGCCGCGAGCCATGCGTTTTCGCGGCATTCACGACCTGTTCGCGATAGAGCTTTCCGCCGGCAAGATCGAAATAGCTTCCTCGATCGTCGATGCCGCCGTGTCCGGTGTAGTAAAAAAGAATCGTGTCGTTGCGGTTCGACCGCAGTTGCTCGATCGCCTCGAGCAGTTTCGTGGGCGTCGCCTGTTCGTCTTCCTCAAGCATCAGGAACGATGTCTTGAGTAAATTTTCCGGGCAGCCGCGCTGCAGCATCATGTGCATGTTGCCGACATCGTCGACCAGGTTCGGCCGATACTCGCCCCATTTCGCGGCCGGCGAAATATCGGCGACGAGCAACGCATGGAACTTCTGAGCGGAAGCCGATGCTGCGCAAAGCAAAACGCAAGAGACCGAGAATAAGACGTGTCGCAACGTTTTCATCTAAAGCCTCCTTGAACGCGCGCAGAGTAGATCAACTCGTTCGCTTCGATCTGCCGGCCTCGATCAGCGACCGCCGGCTTTCCCCGGCGCAGGCGAATCGGTCGGCGAAGCGAGGAGCCGCCCGAGACCTCGACTCGATTTTAGCGTTCGCGGCGCACTTTTGTCGGCCGACTTTTCGAACATTCGGTCGTCGACGAACGCCGGCGTCACAGCCGCCGCAGCCGCATCGCCGAACTTCGGCCGTGCGGTAAACGTCGGCTTTTCCTGATCCGCTACGAAACATTCCCGTGCCCGTCGGCGACCGAATTCGAACTCCTGTCGGGCCGTAAGATCGCGGTTGTCCATATGGCTTTCGAACTCCGCGTCGGGGGTCGTTTGCAGATCCGCCCACCATTCCATCCGCTGCATAACCGGCTCGGTGTCGGCCAATAGCCAATCTCGAACAGCCGAACGGGAAAGCAAATCGAAATGCCGGAAGCCGGTGCCGAACGTCCGAATGCCCGGCAACATCCGTCGCACGTCTTGCGCCGGAAGCGCCATGATGTACCCGCCGTAGTACGACCGTTGTCGGACGTTGCCGAGTTCGCCGAGCCGTGAGTCGACGAGGATCTTTTCCGGCGACGGATCGACGACCGGTTGAAAGTACGTCGGCTCCGAGACCGAAGCTTTGATGGCGAAGGCCACGTCGGCTGCCGTCTCGACGAGTCGCAGATCGGCTTGCCGCTCTGCGGCCGGAATTTGTCGGAGCAAATCATACATCGAACGATCGACGAAGAACGTAACGCCTCGACCGATACGACGATCGGGCCCCAGCTTGAGGTTCGGATGTTCCTGGGCGAAGCGGTCGGGATGCGCGCGATAGAAATCGTACACCTCCTTCCGCCAGGAGACCGTCATGGTTTCCGGATCAAGCTCTTTGAACCGCGCTGAGTCCCGACCATCGGTCGCATCGCCGTCTTCCAGCGTTTCTTTGTTGCAACTGACGATCAGCAACGGAAATCGCGGCCGGGCCGTACTACGCCCGGCTATTTCCTCGAGCGTTTTCGCATCGCGCCAACGTTCTACCCCCAACGCAAAGGCAACGTATTCGCGAAGTTGTTCGTGTCCGATTTCGGTCGGCTTGCCACGAACCATCTTCCCGAACTTCGTATGTGGATTCTCCATGTTGCGCACGGCATCGCGATTCCCTTCCGTCAGACGCTGCTCGGCATGCCGCACGTTGGCGTCGGAGAACCCAAAGCAGCTAAAGAAGGCCGCGGCGATCGAGCCGCTGCTGTTTCCCGCCACGATCACGCGATTGTTCCGCAGCGCCGGAATGCGTGCATAAGCTTCATGCAGTACCCCGGCATCGTACGGCAGACATGAACCTTTTCCTTGAAAGCAGAACAACAGTTCGATTTCCGAAAACCGACGTCGCTCCTCGTCGGAAAGTCGCTCAATGGGCAGTCGCGCGACGGGCTCCGCGGTAACGGCGCGCGATGGAGCAGACGCTTCGAGCAAGCTTAAGCACGCCGCTAATACGA
Source organism: Planctomycetia bacterium (assembly GCA_021413845.1). Classification (NCBI taxonomy): domain Bacteria; kingdom Pseudomonadati; phylum Planctomycetota; class Planctomycetia; species Planctomycetia bacterium. The sequence continues at coordinate 38,120 of JAIOPP010000057.1, forward strand.
ATACCAATCGATGTTTCCACATACGCATCAATCCTGGGCAAGATTCGGAGCGACCGAAGTTTCGGTAACGCGACGGGAACCGGTGGTGAGCCACCCTTCGGATATTCGCAACATCCCGAGCGTCAAGCGAGTCTTGAAACTCGAATTTTGAAACCGTGGCAATGGTTCGTAAACCGCGGGAAGAAAATGGAGGAGTGCCTTATTCCAGCCCGCATCTTTAGAAAAGTCTTCCGCATCGCGAACGAGCCGCATGCCGCCGGCGTCGGCCACGGCGCGATAGCGGACCTTCACGACGCGCGGCGCCTTCCAATTCACTTCGCGACCTAAAGCGTAGCCTTGTAGACGAAGCGTCAGTTCGACGGCCTGATCGTGAAACCGCACGGCTAACGGTTCGTCCGCTGCAAAGAGCAAGATCGCCGGCGAACGAAGCGACTCGAAAGCCTCGAAGTCTTTACTGAAGAAGTGGAAGTCCTCCTTCAACAAACTATGAAAAGTCGCTTCATCGAGAAACTTGCCGTTCAGCCGAGTCCCCCAATTATTGACGGCCGACTCATGCGCCCAATGCCGCACGTCGAACTCGGCAGCGGTATCCTCCGGCGGCGGGCTCAAGGCTCCCAGCGAATCGCCGTCGGCATAGAGCGCCGACCAAACGATGCCGTCGCTTGCGCTGCGGATCGTCAAGCGGGGCTTGTCGCCGTCGCTCGGGAAAAACTCGGAACCGAGCGCGCCGAATCGGCCGTTGATACGATACGCAATATCGAACCCTTCTTCGGACACGCGCTCGCGCACTTGCTCTTCCACCTTGCGCGCGATCACGGGATCTTGCTCCGCGAGCTTACACTCGACGATCGGGCGTGCGATGCGCGACACGATCCGCCCGACGACGGGGATCCGCGTGCAAACCTGAATCCAATTCAGCGAAGTGCAACTCCTATCGCGCACGGTCGGCCCCGGCGATTCGACGGTCGCCGGATTCAAATAGATCGGCTGCGACGACTTCAGCCGTTGCGTACTGTCGGCACTCAGAGTCAGTTTTTTCTTGTGGCCCGTCAAGGCAAAGCGGCCGACCGAGGCGACATCGACGCGCAATTCCCCCTGCGTCGGATTCGGCACCACCTCAACCGTCGCCTCGGCGACCGCCGTGCCGCGCACATGAATCCGCATGCCGCCGGCCGTGGTCTGGAGATCGACGGGAATCTGAAACTGGCGTCGCGCCTGATCTTCGATGTAGGAGTCGCTCAGATGCGTTCGATAATTAAACGACGAGTACGAGCCTCGATACTCCGCAAGCAGATCATCGAAACGGCGCAGCGATGCGAGTTCGCGAAAGGCGTGACGCACCGCTTCTTCATCGCGGGCCTCCAATGCCAGCGTCTTACGATGAGCCGCGCGCGTCAGCACGGCGATGTTTTTCTTCACGCGGTCCATGGCGTCGGGCGTCGCGCTCGCCATGCCGGCCCAGGCCCCGAGTTGGTACATCAACGTGCGCCGAGCCGGTTCCAACGCCGTGGGCCCTGCCGCCGTCAGAGATTTCGCAGTCGCACGAACCGCGGCCACGTCGGGCTTCGGATTCGCGAGTTGCTCGCCGAGTTGATTCAAGAGCCATGTCTTGCGCCAGATTTCGCCGTCGGGCAGATCGGCGGTTTGCGTTTGAAGCGCGAGCAACGTCGCCGCCGCTTGTAGTTGCGATTGCCGTATGGTTTCGGCGGAGAAGGGGCCGAGCCGGCCCTTCATTTGCTTTGCCCAGTCGTCGTCCGACACCTCCGGTTCGACCGATGAAGTGGCGATCTCCGCCGGCTGCCGCAAGCTTTCGCTTGCCGGCAAGTCGCCGTAGATGGTGAGTGCGAGCAACAATGCAGAACCATAAGCAACGCGTCGACCAAGGCGGTTGTCGAACACGCGTCGTAAGTCGCGCCACGGCGTACTAAAGATAGACATGAGGATTTACGGATGGGAATGAAGTGAGACGTGCGGTCTGGATCCATCCGAAGACACGACGCAAGAACGGCACGTCGGCGATTCCGCCACGGCTGATACGCGCGTCGCGCAGGCGATTGTAATCGGCTTAATTTGAGGGTGCAAAGCATTTCTCGACGCCGGAAATTTTGCCGCGCATCGATTACTCGCGCTTTCCGCCCGCGGCTTACGGCTGTCGAGGCGACTTAAAAACTTCGATCGGAATTCGTCGCACGGCGAACGTCGGCGGACGATCTTTGCGGCTCGCTGCTCGCGCCCCACCGAGCGCTGCGGCAAGCAATTCATCGAGCGGCGAACGAGCCCCGCCGCGCATAGTTCGCAAGTCGGCGGGCGTAAGACCGGGCTGTTCCAGAAACGCGAAGTGCGCCGAGATCGGCGGCGCATGCAAAACCGCGAACACCAAAACATCTTCCCAACCGATCGTGCCGTCGTTGATCTTTATGACGACCTCGTGCGACTTGCGAGGCTCGATCGTGTTGTACGTTCCCGCTTGTGCCGCGCGGAGCGTTGGGTACTGGTTTTGAATCTTGCACCGGCTGTCGATATACACGACCGTCGCGTCGAGCGGAGCAAGGCCCGTGTTCTGCAAGCGGAGTCGGAGTAAATCGCCGTTCGTAAATCGGGCATCGGCAACATCGTCGACTGCCGTCCAATCGCCCCCACCGACGCTTGCGCGTTCGACTTGGATCTTCAAGCCGAACGGTGATTTCCCCTCACGCGCGTCTGGTTGCGGAGCGTTATCGGCGAGCCGCAACAAGTTCCGCACGAGCGCAATCTGGCGCAGATCGCGAGCAAGCGCCGCCGACAACTCATCGTCGAGAGGATAGGGCCCGAACGATTCTTGCGTCATCGCTGCCGATGGCTCTTCGTCAGGGCCGCGCCGTCGGAGCGCCATGGCGTTCTCGCCTACCAGCAACGTAACATCTTCGACTTCGTCCATTGCCGCCGGCCGAACGATCGAATCTTTCCGTCTTGAAGTTTCGACGATGAATTCCTGCACTTGAGCGAACGATTGCGACGGCTTGGAGTCCGGCTTTTCTCGCAGTTGTCGTACGCGCACCGAAACGCGCAGTTGCCCGTAGTCGACTTCGACGACTTCGCAACGGCTCGGCGACTCGAACTTCTCGGCAGGCAACGTCGCACTCCCTTCGAAGGTAGTCGGCTCTACGATCGCGCTGAACGGAGTGGCGCTCGTCACGCGCACGAATCCCGTCTCTGCATTCGTCCCGAAGACTTTCAAGACGCTGCCGATCGTCAACCCGTGCGCGAGGCCTTGATCGACCATGAGCGTGCCGTCGACGGAACGAGTCAGCATCAGTGCCGAGCGAGCATGCCATTCGCGCTTGTTCAGCACTTCGCGATCAACCGACGACGCCTCGAGCAAAGGCCCGGGAAACCAATTCCAGCATCGATACTGCCACGTAATCTGCTGCGCCAATTCGCGATAGGTAAGCGGCCTTTCCGCACGGAGCAGCACTTGATTCAGTGCATAGCTCAACCTTCCGTAACGAGGATCGTTGCGACCGTTGCGGGGCGGCGGCATCGGATGCTCTCGCTCCAATGCCTGCGGCGGCACCGCATAGAGCGCCGCGAGTCCTCCGACCGTCGTCGGCATCGTAAGACTCGCCACACTCGAAGCGCCTTCGGGCTTCGACTCCGACCGATCCGCTCGCTGCTGGGCATGCAACGCCGCATCTTGCAGGACCTTCGTCGGCGTCAAAACGTCCGCGGGCACGAACCGAAACGTTTCGTTCGATTCGCTCTCTTCCGAGCTGCGCGACATGGTGCCCGAATGACAAGCATCGGCGATAAAGAAGACGAACGCTCCGCGCTCGCGAAGCGCCGTAAGCCAGCGCTCGATTTCATCGTCGCTAATTCCGGCCACACGAGCTTCCGGCGAAGCTTGCGAACGGACGTCTTCCGGCAAGAAAACTTCATCGAGACCATCGGCTTCATCGCCACCGCTCGCTTCGTCGGGCTGCTGGCTTCCGTGACCGGAAAACAAGATCAAGATCTCGTCGCCTGCCCGTGCTTCGGCAATGAGTCGCTCCATCGCCTTGACGATGTTCGCACGCAAGGGTCGGCCTTCGAGAGCATTCACATGCACCAGACGAACGATGTCGGCCTCGCCGAACTGAAATCGTTCACGCAGCAAGCGATCGAATAATTCCACATCGTTCGCCGGCCCTTGGAGCGCGAATTTCGGCCCCAGCGTCGGATACTCGGTGCAACCGACAAGCAGCGCTCGCCGGCGGCCTTGCGTTTGCTCGGGCTTCGTATGCAATCCAGCTTCTTGCGCCGATGCCGCGCACATCCATCCGAAACAGAAGCATGCAACGACGAGGCGGAGATGAGAGTTCATGACACGATCGAGCCCGAAAGAATCGAATCGCGAATCATCGTCATTGTAAAGAACACGAGCCGGCCGGAGCTAGCTTTGAATTTGATTCTGCAAACGAACCTGAGCCGCAAACGCTCGCGCGGCGTCTTCATGCACCGAGCCGTTTCGGAAGACGAAACGGACAAGTCCGCGGCCGAAGTATCGACTCATCGACCGTTCGTGCAACAGCGACTTGCCGCCGCCCGGCCTGAGGCCGTAGACCAGGGCAATTCCTAAGTTTTGTTCGACGTAACGACGCACCGTACCGGCGAGGAACGGTTCGACACGCGGTGTCGGCCCGTCGAAGACCCGATTCCGATCGAGCATCGCAGCCAGTTCGGGCTGATCGGAAAGCGTATAACGCGAAGAGAGCAGGGGATACTTCCTAAGATCGGCGGGCGTTACGCGACTGCGCCGCGCCAGCGGATGGCTCTTGGCGGTGAGCAGCAGCGTCTCTAATTCATAAGCGGTCTCGAAGCTCACGCCGATCGGAGCCGCATCGGGAACGGCGCGTGTCGTTAGGCCGATGTCGGCCGCGCCCGACTCGACCGAAGGCACGACTTGATCGTCGCGCAGTTCTAAGAACACTAAGTTCAAGTTCGGATTATCTTCGAGCAGCGCCGAAACGGCCGCCGGCAAATCTTCTTGAATCACGCGCGGCGGGCCACTGACAGTGAGTCGGATCTTCGCTTGCTTGCGCGCCGACTCGAAGCGCGGCTTTAACGTCGCGGCACCCGAGACGAGCGGCGTAACCATCTCCGCTAACAGCCGCCCCTCGGTCGTAAGACGGCAGCCTCGGCCGTGCGTTTCGATCAGCTTCAAGCGGAATTCACGTTGCAACGCCAAGACCTGCTCGCGCACCGTCGGGTGAGTGAGCCCGAGCGACTTCGCCGCGGCGAAATAACTCCCTAGCCGGGCCGTTTCGCTGAAACTGCGGAGTTGTTGCAGCGTGAGTTCTTTATAGGGGCGGCTTCGCAACGGGGGACGTGGCACGGCTTTCCGTCCTATGTGTTGGCTTGGCCTACATAGCATGAAGATAAATCGTTATTCATACTACACTTGCTAAATAGCCTCCGGCCACTGCAAACTGGTAGATATCCCGCCCCAACGACCGTCTCAACTCCGCGACCGGTTCTGATCCGCGAGTTCCTTCCTGTCCACTCGACCAGCTTATGCTCCTCGCCGCACCCTTCAAGTCGCCGACTCCGAGCCAACGCTCGCTGGCGACGCTTCGGAACGGAACGTGGGCAGTACGAATTTGCATCGCGTTCTCGGTTGCGATTGCCCATGTCCCGGCTTTCGCAGCCGAGATAAACCCAGGGGCAACAGGCCAAGCAGCAACAAGCCCAGCGACCTCAGGGCAGGGGATCGAATTCTACGAACGCAAGATTCGTCCTTTGTTGACCGAGCATTGCTACGCATGCCATTCGCGTGGCGTGAAGAAACAGGAAGCCGGCCTTTCGCTCGACACACGCGCAGGCATTTTGGCCGGAGGCGACAACGGCCCGATCATCAAGACCGACAAGCCGGAGGAAAGTCCGCTACTCGAAGCCGTCCGCTACGACGGCGACACCCAAATGCCTCCCGACGGCAAGCTCGAGCCGAAAGAGATCGCACTCCTAGAAGAATGGGTTCGTCGCGGCGCGCCCCTTCCGGCCGACGGCTCGGCAACCGTAACGAAGCAAGGGATCGACTTCGCAGCCGGACGAAAGTTCTGGTCGTTCCAACCGCTTCGTAAAACAGCACCTCCGCAACTGCGAGATGCAAGCAGAGCGCGAGGCCCGATCGATGTGTTCATGCTCGGCGCCTTAGAGCAGCGCGGCCTGGAGCCGACTGCGCAGGCCGATGCGCGAACGCTTATCCGCCGCGCCACATTCGATCTCGTCGGCCTACCGCCGACGCCGGAAGAGACGGAGCAGTTCGTTCAGGAAACGGCGCGCGAACCGGCCGACGCAAAATCGCCGTCCGCTTACGACAAATTGATCGATCGACTTCTCGCCTCGCCGCACTACGGCGAACGCTGGGGCCGCTACTGGCTCGATCTCTCACGCTATGCCGACGCCAACAAAACATCGCTCGAAGTGCGCGATCGCGCGTGGCTCTATCGCGATTGGATCGTCGGCGCGTTGAATCGCGACGTTCCGTACGATGAGTTCGTCGTTCGACAACTTGCCGGCGATCAACTTCCGGGCAACCAACCGGCCGATCTCGCAGCGCTCGGTTTCTTGGGGGTGAGTCCCGAGTATTTCAAAGAATTGAAACTTTCGCCGACCGTGATCAAGTCGATCGTCGCCGACGAATGGGAAGAGCGGATCGATGCCTTAGGTCGAACCTTTCTCGGGCTCTCCGTGGCCTGCGCGCGATGCCACGATCATAAATTCGATCCGATCGGTGCCGACGACTATTATGCGCTGGCCGGAATATTGGCGAGTACGCGGCTGATGGATCGCTGGATCGTGCCCGACGCCGAAGCGGTTGTCGTGCAAAAAGCGCGCGAAGAAGTGCTGAAGCTCGAAGCACAAATCAAACCGCTTAAAGCGATGAAGATGCCATCCGTCGAGGATAAGGCGAAGATCGCCGAATTGGAAAGCCGCATCAAGGAAATCGAACGCGGTACGCCGCGCTACGATTCGGCAATGGCGCATGTCGTCGACGATGCGGCACTCTTCGTCGAACCGAACGGACCGGACAACACCAAACTCGTTTACAAGCCGAACGAGGCGATCGATCTGCCGCTTCAGATCCGCGGCAATCCGATGAAGCCGGGGCATGTCGTTCCGCGACGTTTTCTGACGGTGCTTTCCTCCGAGACGCCGCAGCCGTTTCGACGAGGCAGCGGGCGACTCGATCTCGCGCAAGCGATCGTCGGACAAGCGGCACCGCTCTCGGGCCGCGTGATCGTGAATCGGGTTTGGGCGCATCATTTCGGTCGTGGGCTCGTCGACACCTTGAGCGATTTCGGCACTCAAGGCGAACGTCCATCGCATCCCGAATTGCTCGACGATCTCACGCTACGCTTCATCGAAAACGGCTGGTCGCTCAAGTGGCTGCATCGTGAGATCATGAAGTCGGCCGCTTACCGACAAGCTTCGACCTACGATCCGAAAAAGTTCGCCGCCGATCCCGACAACCGGCTACTGTGGCGCATGAATCGGCAACGCCTCGACATCGAAGCGTGGCGCGACTCCGTCTTGGCTTCATGCGGCAATCTCGATCGGACGCTCGGCGGGCCATCGGTCGCGCTCACCTCGCTCGACAATCATCGGCGTACGATGTACGGCAAGATCGATCGCTCCGACGTAGACGACATGCTGCGGTTATTCGACTTTCCCGACACCGGCTCGCATGCGCCAAGCCGCATCCCGACGACGACGGCCTTGCAGCAGCTGTTCGTGCTGAATAGCCCATTCATCGTGAGCCAAGCGGCGACGCTCGCGAAGCGGCTGGCCGCGGAATCGCCTCAAGATGCACCGGCGATCGTGCGCCGCGCTTACCGCTTGCTGTTCGCACGCCTACCGAGCGACAATGAGCTTCGCTTGGGCATCGATTTTCTCACGACCGGAGATTCCGGAAAGAAGCTTTCGCCGGAGACGGTGCAAGAGTACGCGCAAGCGCTGTTGGGAAGCAATGAATTTTCGTTCGTCGATTAGTTCGCAGGACACTCGCCATGAACCCGCTACCGAAACCTGAAGCACTTTCCCGACGCCGCATGATCGGCCGTCTCGGCGGCGGCTTGGGCGCGATCGGGCTCGGCTCCTTGCTTGCCGAAAGTTCGGCCGAAGCTGCGACGACGCCTAAGCTGCACTTCGCTCCGCGCGCCAAGCGCGTGATCCATCTCTTTATGAACGGCGGACCGTATCAAGGAGACTTCTTCGACCCGAAGCCGATGCTGAAGAAATTCGCCGGCCAGCGTCCGAAAGAAGTCGATCTGCGCACGGAGCGCGCCACCGCCGGACTCTTAGCGTCGCCGTTCGGGTTTACGCGGCGAGGTCGAAGCGGAGTGCCTGTGAGCGAGTTGCTGCCGCACATCGGCTCATGCATCGACGACATTTGCGTCATCCGATCGCTCCACTCCGACAATCCGAATCACGGGCCCGCGCTCTATCAGATGAACAACGGCACGATCACGCCGAAGCGTCCGAGCATGGGTTCGTGGACGCTCTACGGCCTCGGCACCGAGAACCAAAACCTGCCGGGCTACGTGGTGCTATGCCCCGGCCGACCGGTCCGCTTCGCCGAGCTTTGGAACAGCGCGTTCCTGCCGGCCGAGTTTCAAGGAACTTACGTCGACCACTCGAATCTCGATCCTCAGAAGATGATCCCGTATTTGAAGAACGGGGCTGCGCATCCGGAAGACCAGCGACGGCAACTCGACCTCATGCAGGCTCTCAATCGCGAGCATCTCGAAGAACGCGGCGCCGACGACATGCTCGACACGCGCATCAAAGCTTTGGAGTCGGCATTTCGGATGCAAACGGAAGCGGCCGAAGCGTTTGACTTGAATCGCGAAACGGCGATCACCCGCGCCGCTTACGGCGCAGGGCCGTTCGCCGACGCGTGCTTGCTCTCGCGCCGCCTGGCGGAGCGGGGCGTTCGCTTCACGCAAATTTATTACGGCAACGGGCAACCATGGGACACGCACAACAAGCACTATGACTCGGTCCGAGGCCTTGCGCGGTCGATCGATCAACCGATCGCGGCGCTCCTGACCGATCTCAAGCAGCGCGGCCTGCTCGACGACACGCTCGTCGTTTGGGGCGGCGAGTTCGGCCGGACGCCGACTTCGGAAAACGGCGACGGTCGCGATCACAATCATTACGGCTTCACGATGTGGATGGCCGGCGGCGGCGTGCGCGGCGGCATGACCTACGGCGAGACCGACGACTTCGGCTTCCGCGCCGTCCACGACAAAGTACACGTCCACGATCTGCACGCCACGATGCTGTATCTGCTCGGCTTCGATCACGAGAAGTTGACCTATCGCTATTCAGGCCGCGATTTCCGACTCACCGACGTGCATGGCCGCATCGTCAAAGAAATCGTCGCCTAATCCATTGAAGACAAACCAACGTAACCCTTGAAGGAAATGAATTCGATGTCGAAAGTTACGGAACTTTACGAGCGCGCAAGTCGCTCGCTTGCCGGCGGCGTCTCCTCTTCGACGCGCGTCAATCGCGCGCTCGGTCATCCGTTGTACTTTCAGCGCGCCGACGGCTGCCGACTTTGGGATCTCGACGGCAACGACTACATCGACCTCTGCTGCAGCCACGGCGCAACGCTCATCGGTCACGGCGACGCACGAATTCGCGCCGCGGTCGAGCGTGTGTTGGCGACCGGCGCCGCTTGCTCCTACGAAAACGAACTCCAAACCGAATTGGCGGAACTCGTTTGCTCGATGGTTCCGGCCTGCGAGCGGGTGCGCTTCGTCGGTTCCGGCACCGAAGCGACGATGCACACGATCCGCTTGGCTCGTGCTTACACCGGTAAGCCGAAGCTGCTGAAGATCGAAGGAAACTTCCACGGCTACCACGACCAAGTCATGTTCTCGATCGGCACGCCCGCAGATAAGCTCGGCTCCGAGACCGCGCCGACGTTGTGGCCCGGTTCGACCGGCATCGCGCCGGGCATGGCGGAGAACTTGATTCTGGTTCCGTACAACCGGCCCGACCTGCTGATCGAAGCATTGCGCAAGCATGCCCACGAGATCGCCGCCGTAATCTGCGAACCGATCTACTTCAACGCCGGTTGCATTCGTCCGTCGGCGGAGTTCTTGGCCGCCTTGCGCGACGAACCGCGTCGCCACGGCGTTCTGCTGATCTTCGACGAAGTGTTGTCGGCGTTCCGCATGGGCCCCGGCGGCGCGCAAGAATATCTCGGCGTAACGCCCGACTTATGCACGCTCGGTAAGGCGGTCGGCGGCGGGCACCCGCTGAGCGTGTTCGGCGGGAAGCGCGAGATCATGGAACGGCTCATGCCGACCGGCGATTGCCAACATAGCGGCACCTACAACGGCCATCCGATGTCGGTCGCCGCGGCCATCACGGCCCTGAACATCTACCGCTCGCCCGGCTTCTACGACCACATTCGCGCCGTCGGCACGAAGCTCTTCGCAGGGCTGAATGCCGCCTTCCGACGTCACGGCGTGCCGGGCCGTGTCGAAGGCTTAGGAGCTCGGTTCGGCGTCTATTTCGGCGACGTCGGCGATTTGGAAAACTACCGCGCCGCCGTCCGTCACGATAAGCCGATGATGCTCCGCTTCATCAAGGCGGCGATCGAGCATGGCGTGTACTTCCACGATTACGGCGGCGCTCCCTGCCATCACGGGTTCTGCTCCGCAATGACTTTGGCCGATGTCGATCTCGTGCTCGAACGAATCGACCGTGCGATCGCATCGCTCGTCGGTGAGCCTTTTGCAGCCACGGCAAGGTAGCGATCCAGGAGCCTCGCGATGCGCATCGGCATTCTGCAGTTGTGGCAAGAATCGAATACGTTCAATCCGATGTCGACGACCCGGAGCGACTTCGAAGCGTTCGGCGTCATGCGCGGTGCTCAGCTCGTCGAGCAACTCGCCGAAACGAACGAGCCGGGAGGCTTCATCCAATCGCTCCGCGCTTGGCCGGAGCGGCCGGAGATCGTCGGGCTCGTTCGTCTGCCGGCGTGGCCAAGCGGACGGGCGACGGCGGAAACGTTCGATTGGATCCTCGCCGAGATTGGTTCGGCGCTCGATAAAGCAGGCCCGCTCGACGGAGTCTTGTTCGCGTTGCACGGCGCGCTCGTCGCCGACGGACACCCGGACGTCGAAGGAGAAGTGTTAGAGGAAGTGCGACGTCGCATCGGACCGCAGACGCCGCTCGTCGCAACGTATGATTTACATGCCAATCTCACGGATCGCATGGTTCGCAACGTCGAGGCGCTGGTCGGCTTCCATACCGCACCGCATATCGACGTCGTCGAGACGGGCAAGCGCGGGGCAGCGGTTCTGCGGAAGATCATGATCGACGGCGCTCGCCCCACGACGACGTTCATCAAGATTCCGATGGTCGTGCCCGCCGAGCGGGCGAATACGCAAGACTCGGCCAGCGTCAGCTTCGCCTTTCGTCAACGGCTTCAAGCCCTCGAAGCGCGTCCGGAGATACTGACGGCAAGCCTCGCGACCGTGCAGCCATGGCTCGACATTCCGGAACTCGGAACGGCCGTCCTGGTCACGACCACCGGCGATCACCAACTCGCCGAACGAGAAGCCGCCGCCCTGGCGAACGACGTTTGGGCTGCTCGTCGCGATTACCTACCGACGCTCGTCTCCGTTGCGGAAGGGGTGCGTGAAGCACATGCCTGCACCACAGGGCTCGTCGTCTTGAGCGATGCCGCCGACGCGACCACTTCCGGTGCTCCCGGCGATTCGACTTGGTGTTTGAAGGAGTTGCTCAAGCGCGACTGGCCAAACGGTGGAGCGCTAGTGACGTTCGTCGCTCCGGAAGTCGTCGAGCGCGCCGCAGCGCTCGGTATCGAAACCACGCTTAAGACATCGATCGGCGGCCGGCGCGATTCGCATTTCAGCACACCGGTCGAGATCACGGCGGTCGTCGAACGAGTTTTCGCGGCGAAGTTCGTGCTTAGCGGACATCTCGGAGTCAACTTGCCGATCGACATGGGGCGGGCCGTGGTGCTGCGCGTCGGCGACGTTCGGCTCGTAGTCACGGAACGGAGCGGGCCTCACTTCGCACCCGAGTTGTTTCGCGCCGCGGGCCTGGATCCCTTCGCGGCGCGCGTGCTGATCGCGAAGAGTCCGTGCGGATTTCGGGCCGTCTACGCTGCGCGAGCGGCGAAAATCTTCAGCTTGCAAGCTCCCGGCTGCGCGCCGGCCGATTTTCAGAATTATCCCTATACGCAACGCCCGGCCCCCCTTTGGCCCTGGGAAGAGTTTGAATGGCGCGCTCCCGAACCCCTCGGATAGGCGTCGCTCGGTTCGGCTTTAACATCGCGGCGGTTTCGACTTCCATTGCGGATCGGAAGCTGCCGATGTTTAATGGGGATTAGCCCTCCCGCACTCCCCGCCTTCCGACTGCATCGCCTCCCATTGCTCGCCCCGCCTCGCGGTCGTTCCCTCCTGCTGCGCGGAATCCGATGAAACCGGCTTCGCTTATTCTGGCGTTGATCTTTGCGCTTCCGTTAGAAGCCAGGGCCGAAGGTCCGTCGGCTGAAGACCTGCATTGGTTCGAGCAGAAGATTCGGCCGGTTCTCGTCGAACGCTGCTATGCCTGCCATTCGCAAGCGGCGGCCGCGCTGAATAAGTTGAAGGGCGGACTCTTCGTCGATTCGGCACAAGGGCTGCTCAAGGGAGGCGACAGCGGACCGGCCGTAGTGCCCGGCAAGTCGAAGGAGAGCCTACTGTTTAAGGCGCTTCGTTACGACGGCTACGAAATGCCCCCCGATGGAAAGCTTTCGGAGAAAGTCGTTGCCGATTTCGCCGTTTGGATCGACCGCGGCGCGGCTGACCCACGCAAGGAAGCCGGCGGCGCAAGCGACACGGCGAAGCCGGCGATCGACTTCGCCGCAGCGCGCAAGCATTGGGCGTTTCAACCGCCGGTGCGCGCCGCTCGCCCCACGGTGCGCAATGCCCAGTGGCCGCAAACCGAAATCGATTACTTTATCCTCGCGAAACTCGAAGCAGAAGGATTGCAACCGGTCGCCCCGGCGACGAAGCGCGAGTTGCTGCGACGCGCAACGTTCGACCTCATCGGCTTGCCGCCGACGCCGGAAGAAGTCGAGGCGTTCGGGGCCGATGCATCGCCGCAAGCCTTCTCTAAGGTCGTCGACCGGCTGCTCGCTTCGCCTCACTACGGCGAACGCTGGGGCCGGCATTGGCTCGATGTAGCTCGCTACGCGGAAGATCAGGCGCATACGTTCGGGACGAAGCCGAACGACAGCGGCTATCGCTATCGCGATTGGGTCGTGTCGGCTTTGAACGACGACATGCCGTACGACCGCTTCGTAAAGCTGCAGATCGCCGCGGACAAGATCGACGGCACGAGCGACGACAAACCGAAGCCGGACTCTCTCAAGAACATCGCCGCACTCGGTTTCTTCGGGCTCGGCGCGCAATACTACAAGAACAGCGACGCCGCCAAGGCCTCGGCCGACGAACTCGACGACCGTGTCGATACGTTGAGCCGCGGCTTTCTCGGGCTCACGGTTTCGTGCGCCCGATGTCATGATCACAAGTTCGATCCGATCCCTACGCAAGACTACTATTCGCTGGCCGGCGTGTTTCAAAGCTGCACGCTGAACAACACACCGCTGGCGTCGGCCGAAGAAATCGCGACTTATAACGCCGGCCAAACACGCATCCGGACGGCGGAATCCGATCTCAAGAAGTTCGTCGCCGATCAGAAATCGCTCGCGTCCGAAGCGGAAGTTTCGCGCGTCGGCAAGTACGTCGAAGCGGCTTGGCGAGCCCACGTTGCGCGCCGTGTCGATGCCGGCTCGAAAGCGATGCCTGAGCTCGCCAAGCGTTTCGAGCTCCACGAGCCGACGTTGAACAAATGGGTCGAACTAGTCGATCCGAAAAGCCGCGGCAAGCTTCCGGCCCTCGATGAAATGCGCAACCTTTGCGCGACGTCGACCGGCGGTGAATCCAAACCGCTCGACGTGAAAACGATGGCCGTGCCACCGACCGTCGTCTCGGCAGCCGTGTCGCTGGAGCAGCGATTGCAAGCGGCCTTGGCCGCCAGGCGAGCCAAGAAGAGTCCCGAAACTCCGGAAAATAAAGAACTACTCGAGGCAGTCTTCGGCGAAAGAGGAATCTTCACGCCGAACGACGGCGAGCTCGAACGTCGCATGCCGACGAAGAGCAAAGAGCAATGGACGGCGGCGAAGCTCGAAGTCGACGCCGCGAAGAAAGCCGCGCCGCCGATCTATCCGCTGGCTCATACGATCGTGGACGCGAAGCCGGTCGATATGAAGATCTTCATTCGTGGTAATCCGGCCCGAACGGGCGACCTTGCGCCCCGTCGCTTCTTACGCATCCTGGCCGGCGACGCACCCAAAGCATTTACTGAAGGCAGCGGACGCCGCGAGTTGGCGGAAGAGATCGCGGCCGCCGATAATCCGCTTACGAGCCGGGTGATCGTCAATCGACTTTGGCAGCGACACTTCGGTCGAGGAATCGTCAACACGCCGAGCAACTTCGGTCTTCTCGGAGATCGACCTACGCATCCCGAACTGCTGGATTATCTCGCCGTGCGACTCGTCGAACAGGGCTGGAGCCTGAAAGCCGTGCATCGCGAAATCATGCTTTCGGCCGTGTATCGACTCAGCTCCGTAAGCCATGCCGAGAACGAACAACGCGACGCCGACAATCGGATGTTGTGGCGCATGGACCGCCGCCGGCTCGACGTCGAAGCGTGGCGCGATTCCTTGCTCGCCGTCTCGGGCCGACTCGATCGGCAACTCGGCGGTGCATCGACCGACCTGGGCTCGCCGACGAACGTCCGTCGCACGGTCTACGGCAAGATCAGTCGCCACGAACTCGACGGCTTGCTCCGGCTGTTCGACTTTCCCGACGCTAACATCACCAGCGACACGCGCAGCGAAACCACGGTGCCGCAGCAGCAATTATTCGTGCTGAACAGTCCTTTCATGGTCGAGCAGGCCAAGGCGTTTGCCGCTCGACTAACGAAAGAAACGTCGACGGACGGGTCGCAGAAAGCCGGGCCTCGGCAGGGCGATGCGCTGCGCGTGCGCCGAGCTTTCCAACTCGCCTACGGTCGCGAGGCGGACGAAGCCGAGGTGACGGCGGCCGTCGCATACCTCGCCGCGAGCGACTCGCCCGACGACGCGAAAAAGAACAAGCTGAATCGCTGGGAGCGATTGGCACAGGCGCTCTTGAGCGCCAATGAATTCATGTACATCGATTAGTCCCCGCCGCGAACGATCGGGAAAGCTATGACCGCGCATTCTCAATACCGAATTCCGTCGTCTCTGTCGCGACGCGAAATGCTGGCCCGCGTCGGCACCGGCTTCGGCAGCCTCGGGCTCGCGGCGCTCTTGGCCGACGAAGCCGCTCGAGCCGCGCCGATCAAGACCGGCAACCCGCTCGCCGGCAAACTCCCCCACTTCGCTCCCCGGGCGAAGCACGTCATCCACTTGTTTATGAACGGCGGGCCGTCGCAAGTCGATACGTTCGATCCGAAGCCGGCGCTTGCGAAGTTCGACGGACAACGACCTCCCGGCGCCGACAAGAAGACCGAGCGGCGCACCGGCAACTTGATGAAGTCTCCGTTTAAGTTCACGAAGCGAGGGCAATCGGGAATCGAGGTCAGCGATATTTATCCCCATGTCGGCGGCTGCATCGACGACATCTGCGTCATTCGTTCGATGCATACGAACGTGCCGAATCATGAGCCGTCGCTGTTGATGATGAACAGCGGCGAACAACAACCGACCCGCCCCAGCCTCGGTTCTTGGTTGCTCTATGGTCTCGGCTCGGAGAATCTGAACCTGCCGGGTTTCGTAGTACTGTGCCCCGGGAAGCCGGTCGTCGGTCCGCAATTATGGAGCAGCAGTTTTCTGCCGGGCATCTATCAAGGGGCCCACATCAACAACTCGAACCTCACTCCGCAGAAAGTCATTCAGCACGTCAGCAACGAATATCTCACCGCTACGTCGCAGCGCGAGCAACTCTCGTTCATTAAGCAGATGAACGATCGGCATCTCGCCGGCCGCGGCGGCGTCGATGGCGCACTCGAGACGCGAATCGCGTCGATGGAGATGGCGTTCCGCATGCAGACCGAGGCGCAAGAGGTGTTCGACTTGAAGCAGGAATCGCAAAGCGTCCGAGCACTCTACGGCCAAGGACAGTTCGCCGACGCTTGCCTTTCGGCGCGGCGCTTAGTCGAGCGCGGCGTGCGCATGGTACAGATTTATACCGGCGGCGGACAACCGTGGGACGACCACGGCAACATCGCCGACCACGCCAAGAAAGCCCTCGATACCGATCAAGCGATCGCCGGCTTGCTGAAAGACCTCAAGTCGCACGGCTTGCTCGATGAAACGCTCGTCGTCTGGGGGGGAGAGTTCGGACGAACGCCGTCGTCGGAAGGGGCCAAAGGCCGCGACCACAACAACCACGGCTTCACCGTCTGGATGGCCGGCGGCGGCGTCCGCGGCGGGATGACCTACGGCAGCACCGATGAGTTCGGCTTCGCCGCCGTCGAAAACAAAGTCCACGTCCACGATCTGCACGCCACGATCTTGCACCTCATGGGCCTCGACCACGAGAAGCTCACCTACCGCTACTCCGGCCGCGACTTCCGCCTGACCGACGTCCACGGCCATGTCGTGCGCCCGATCTTAGCGTAACGATCATTTCGCCTCCGGCTCCTTCGGCACCCGCCACTCGATCGTCGGCCAGAGGATCGCCCGGCCGTCGCGCGAAGTGGTGAGGATCGAACGGCCGCTCGGCGAGAACCGCACCGAGGTGACTTCCTGCGTGTGCCCTTTCAGCATCATCAATTCCTTGCCGTCGGTCGTGTCCCAAAGTTTCACGCCGGAATCACGCGAGCCGGTGACGAGGCGTTTGCCGTCGAGCGAGAACGAAGCGGAGTTCACCGCCGCGGTATGGCCGGCGAGCGTGAGTTGCAACTTTCCGGTATTCGCGTCCCAAATCTTGGCGACGTCGTCGGCGGCGGTCGTCACGACGCGTGCTCCGTCGGCCGAGTATTCGGCCCAGAGCACGGCCCATTCGTGCCCCTTCAATTCGTGAAGCAGCTTCCCATCGTCGACGCTCCATAAGCGGGCCGTCTTATCGGCGCTCGACGTCACGACCTGTTTACCATCGGGCGAGAAGGCGGCATGCAGTACGCGATCGGCGTGCCCTTTGAGTGTTTTCACCGCCTCACCGTCTTCGACGCGCCAGACGACGGCCGTTCGGTCGTCGCCGGCCGTCAGGAGAAATTTTCCGTCGCGACTATAAACGACGCTGTTGATGCCGCCGACGTGACGGCCGGCGAACTTTCGCACCGCTCGACCTTCGTTGACGTCCCAAATCTTCACTGCGTCGTCCCAACCCGCGGTCGCGACGAATCGACCATCGGGCGAAAACGCCACGCCCGCGATCGCGCCGTGCGGACGATAGGTTTGCGTTTCGCGAACGTCCGCCACGGTCCAGCGGCGAGCTTCGTTGCCGCCGATCGTCACCAGACTCTTGCCGTCGGGTGCAAACACGGCGTTCCACACCACGAGGCCGCGCGACTGCCCGGCCAGCCACGGAGCGCTGCCGGAATTCGCCCCGTCGATGCCCGCCGGCGCAAGTTCGCGGCCAAGCTTACGGTCCCAAATGCGCACGGCGCTCTGCTCTTGATCGATCGCGGCCAGCAAGTTGCCGTCGTTCGAGGCGGCAACCGAGGCGTATTTTCCCGGAGCGAACGCAACTTCGCTCCCAGGCTTAACCTCGGCGAAAGACCACAGGCGGACCTTGCCGTCTTCGCACGCGGTCGCCGCGCCGTAGCCCCCGACGAGCGCGAGCGCCGTCACGCCGGCCGGATGTTTCCAAACCAACTCCGTGCGCTCTCGTCCGGCGACGGCATCCCAATGCCCGACCGTGTTGTCGAGCGCCGCCGTCAGCAGCTTCTGCGAGTCCGGCGTGAAGACCGCGGCCGTGATCTTGCGCGAATGATGTAGTTCGCTCCAAAGCGGTTGTCGCGTGGCGGCGTCCCACACGTTCGTTCGGCCGCTCGCTTCGCCGGTGAAGAGGAGCTTGCCGTCGGGCGAAAATGCCGCCGCGGAGACTTCGCTCCGATGGGTCGGAAAGGAATGCACGAGCTTGCCGCCGGCGAGTTCCCAAAGCTGCGCTCCGCGCGAGCCGTCGCCGGTGAGCGCAAATCGCCCGTCGTGCGACACTGCGAGCGCCGCGCTCCGACCGGTATCGAGTAACTGCACGAGTTGCGTACCGAGCGCCGCGTCCCACACGCGCGTCGTACCGTCGACGGCGGCGGTAATGAGTCGTGAACCATCGGCCGTGAAGATCGCGGTCGAGGCGAGATATTCGTGCCCCTCGGCCAGCTTTGCCGTCCGGCGGAGGGTGCGCACATCCCACAGCATGGCGGTTCGATCGAGACCGGCCGTCACGATCCGTGTTTCATCGGACGAGAAATCGGCCGCGAGCACGGCATCGACGTGTCCGGTCAGCAAGCTCGGCTTCACGACGATCGACTCATGATAGTCGTCGACGTTCCAGACCTTGAGCGTTCCGTCGTAGGAGCCGGAAACGACCGACTTGCCGTCGCCGGAAATACGACACGAACGAACTTGCCCGGCGTGTCCTCGCAACGACTTTTCCGCCACGGCCGACGCAACGTTCCACACGATCATCGCGTTGTCTAAGCCACCGCTCACCAGACGGCGTCCATCGGCGGAAAAAGAAACCGTAGCGACGGCCGAGCGATGCCCGAGCAGTTCGCGAACCGGTGGAGACGGCGGCGGTTGCTCCGCGAAGACTTCGGCCAAGCGATAGGGACGCACGTCCTGAGGATGCCACAGCAACACGCGTTTGTCGTCGCCGCAGGTGGCGACCGTCGAACCGTCGGGAGCGAATGCCACGCTTCGGACCGGCCCTTTATGCCCTAAGAAAGCTCGAATTTCGGCCGGTGCGTCCCCCTTCGCCGACGTCGTGGCCTTCTCTTCGAGCGACCAGACGATGGCAACGCCGTCGTGCCCCGTCGTGACGATTTGTTTTTCATCCGGCGAAAGCGCCGCCGACAATACGGCCGACGAGTGTCCTTGAAACGTACGGAGCAATCGGCCGTCGTCGCGATTCCAAAGCCGCGCGGTGCCGTCGTTCGAGGCGGTCAGCAGCCGCGCGCCGCTCCGATCGAAGCTTACGGACACCACCGGCCCTTTGTGGCCGACGTACGTTTGCGCGACTTTCTTCTCCGCGAGATCCCAAACTTGCACATAAGCGTTTTTATCGCTTCCTCCTACTGCGAGGTAGCGACCGTCGTTCGAAAAAGAAACGGCCTTCACGAAGCTTCCTGCATAAGGCAGTTCGGCGAGCAGTCCGCCGCGCGACGCATCCCAAAGGCACAGCCTGCCGTTCCAACCCCCGCTTGCGAAACGCTGCCGAGCGAAGTCGACAGCCACGCTCTCGACCGGCGGCCCGGCATCGATCGACAGCGCACTGCGGCCGCACAAGTATTGCAGCCGTCCCCATTCCCAATTCCGCATCTCCGGCGTGCTGGTTTCAAGCAATTCGACGGCGCTATTAAACGCGTTCTCTTCGATGCGCGCCGCGGCAAGTCCGATGCGAGCCGTGTAGGCTTCATATTGCTCGGCGGCTTCGGCTTGCTTCGCCAAGTCTCGATCGCGGCGTGCTTCTCCTTCGGCCTTCAGCGCGCGATCGCGGTCCAGCTTCGCCGTCATTTCCGCAGTGACGGCACGATCGCGCTCAGCGTCCGATTTCTTCTCGGCCGCGAGAGCGCGGTCTCGCTCGATCGATGTTTTCGCCTCCGCTGCGACGGCGCGGTCTCGATCGGCGGCGGCTTTCGTTTCGGCGGCGA
The DNA here is from genome assembly GCA_021413845.1 of Planctomycetia bacterium. NCBI lineage: Bacteria > Pseudomonadati > Planctomycetota > Planctomycetia > Planctomycetia bacterium. The sequence continues at coordinate 58,031 of JAIOPP010000057.1, forward strand.
TCGCGCGATCGCGCTCGACGGCCGTCGTCGATTCGGCCGCCACGGCTCGGTCGCGATCTTGCCGCGCTTGTTCTTCGGCTTGCATGGCCCGATCGCGCTGGGCCCGAATGCCGTAGTAGGCGGAAGCGCCGATCGCAAACAGCGCAAAGATGGAAGCGAACATCGCCTTCTTCGCGCGTCGCAAGCGTACTCGCCGCGCTTCCCGTTCCGCATTCGCGGCTTCGATTTTCTCGGCTAAGGCGGCATGCGCGGCGATGTTCCGATCCAACAAGCCTGCCGCGAGATCATAATCTCCCTTCTCGTACGCACACGAAGCATAGGCGAGTCGGGCATCGAACCGCCGGGCCGCGGCATGCTCGTTGCCGGCCCATAACGCCAAGGCTTCTTCGAAGCCGAAGACGGAGCGAGAAAATGCGCGGTAATCGGATGTTTCGCCGGCCTTCGCCAACTCTTGATCGGCCCGCGCCGCGAGCGAGATGCTCTCGGAATGCGCCAAACATTCGCGCACCGCGGCTTGTAGATCGCGCACCGAAGCGTAGCGATCACGCTGTTCCGTAGCCATTGCACGACGCGCTACATCGACGAGCTCGCCGGTTTTATCGGTCGGCAAGATATCATTGCGTGCGGCGGCGATCAAGCATTTCGATACGTTCGTGCCGGCGTGCGGAGCCTTGCCCGTAAGGACTTCGTAAAGGATCGCGCCAAGCAAGTAGACATCGCTCGCGATGTTGATCCGCTCGATCGGCCCGGTCGCCATTTCCGGCGCCATATACGCCGGGCTTCCTCCCATGCTGTGCGTCTGCGTGATGCTGGCCGACTTGCGAAACTCGGCCGTCGAATACGCGAGCCCCCAGTCCATCAGCAAGACTTCGCCGAATTCCCCGAGCATGACGTTCTCGGGCTTGAGATCGCGATGGATCACACCGCGCGCATGCGCAAACGCCACCGCATCGGCGACCTTGAGCAAGATCTCGATGTTCTCCGGCTGCGTCCTCTTGCCGATCGCCTTCGACCACGGCGTGCCTTGCACGCGCTTCATGGCATAGAAGAGATCGCCGGCTTCGTTCTTGCCGAGATCGTACATCGGCACGATATTCGGATGGTCGAGATCGCCGGTCACGACGGCCTCGGACAAGAACTTCTGCTGCATTTCGCGACTTTTCGCGACGTTCGGCTTCAGCATCTTCACCGCGACCGTGCGATCGATCGAGGTTTGCCGCGCCGAGTAAACGATGCCCATGCCTCCTTCGCCGAGCAGATGCAACAGCTCATAGTCGGCCGGTTGCGAGGCCTGCGGATCTTTCTTACTGACCGCAACGACCGCGCGCTGATTGACGACGATCGTCTGATCGGTGCGCGACGACGAAGGGGAGCTTCCTTTCAGGGAAACGCCGGGATTCCCCGGGCGCTCGGCCTCGGGCCCCCAAGCAGCCGCAAGTTGGTCGACGAGCCGCGTGCCGAAATGATCGGAATCGTACGTCGCGGCGATATTTCGCGGGTCGTGAGTGGCGAAGCCGGGAGCCTTCGTTTTCGAGGGATCTTTCGTTACCGGCCCTTCGTCGATCTCGAACTCCATCGTCCGAAACTCGGCTCGCTCATGAACGGTGCCGGACTTCGGCTCGGCGCCGTTCGGCACGTCGAATTCGATGGTGCCTTGACCGATATCGAGGCCCGGAGTCGTCTTAAATGGTGAATCGTTCGGATCGACGAGCGGAGACGAAAGATCGATCGTGCGATCGATCCGGACGTCAGCGATCGTTTTATCGGTTCGTGGAACGACGACCGGCTCGAAGTGATCGGACGTCGCCGAGTTCGCCCGTTCCGAATCATTGCGAGGGTCGACGGCGTGTTCGGGAGTGCAGGCGAGACCGCACTTCGCGCAGCATCCGGCCGTGAGGTCGGACGGCGTCAAAACGGTTCCGCAACGAGCGCAGAGAGACATAAAGATTCGATCGAGAGTTGAAAATCAACGAGGGGGACGACGCGTAGCTTTGCGCGAGCGAATTCGGGAATAAGTACGAAGCTTCGAAAGTGCGGCATCGACGCGTTCATGCCAAGGTCGATCGGCCTCGACGACCAATCCCGCTCCGACGACGGCCGCGCCGGCCGCAAGCGATACCTTCGCCGGCGATTTCGGTTCCGCATCGGGAGCTTCATCGGACACGTCGGAAAGCACTGTCGAAGAATCCGCCGGGATGTTCCGGCTAGGTGGATCGAGGCGCGAACCGTCGGGACGATCTTGCGGCAGCTCACGAGCATCGCCGGCCGCAGCCGGCTTGCCGTCGCGAACGTAAACATCGACGACGAGCCGGAGCTTTTGCGCGTCGGGCTCGTACAGATACAAGCGATAGCGGCCGTTGCGAAGCTTGGCGAAAATCTTCGTCATGTCTTTCAACGCATCTTGGTTGAAACGTACCGAGCTCCCCTCACGACCGTCGGGAAACACTTCACGCAAGATCACGACGCGCTCGGCGGATTTATCGGCTCCGCCGACGAGCCCGGCGGCGCCGGTCACCGTGCTGCGCGAAATGTTCGTCGCGACCGTTCGCGGTATGTCGGTGATGCGAGTCGGCGGCGGCGACGTTAGTTGCGGCACTTTCGCCGTGGTATCGATGCGCACGTTGCGCACGCCATCGCCGGGAAACGTAACTAAGATCACGACCGTCGTCGTTTCGTAGCCGGTGAAACGAATTCTGTCGTCGCTACGAAGTATCACGGTGATCGGAATCGGTGCGGCCGGGTCGGACAGATTCGGGTTGCCCGTGTAGACGTGCGTTGCGCCTGAGCTGCCCGGATTAGCGAGCCCGAGCGAGTCGACGACTCCGTCGGCCCAATCGACCGTAGCGGTAAAATGAAACTCAGCCAGCCGGCCGTAGTCGAAGGAGACCGAAGCTCGGCCCGTGTTGGCGACCTGTGGCCCCGCGACGTTCGTCAGCAGCGGAGGGATACCGGTAATCTTTCCCGTTGCGCTACTAATGATCACCCCCGGACCGATCGTAACATCGCGACCGGCCGTGCCGACGATGCTTCCGGAACCCGACGTGCTGATGTCGTAACCGGGATCGAACGTATCGTTAACAAGGAGATCGGTTGCGGCATGCAACATGATATTCCCTGAGCCGTCGACGATCGAAATCGGAGCGTTGACGACAAGATCGGTGGCGGCTTGCAACTCGATATTTCCCGCACCGTCGGAGATCGAAATCGGAGCATTGACGACAAGGTCGTCGTCGTCGCCGCCGTTGGCGAACGTCGTGAGTGCGATGCCGCCACGATTGCCGGAGACCAGTGCGGCGACCTTAAGCGCGCCGAGATGGCTCACTGAAATATCGCCATCGTTCGAGAAACCGCCGGCATAGATCGTCAGCAACGTGCCCGACGTGTCGTCGATGGCGATAACGCCCGTAGCAAGATTAATCGCCGAGATATATTCGACCGACGTTTCGAGTGCGCGTGTCGTCCCGATCCCGGTAATGGCCCCTAAATCGAGCGCATGGGCTTTGACTTTCGTCGTAGCCGGACCGATGTCCTCGATGTTGCGGTCGGATACTAACAACACGTCGCCGATTCCGGCATCGATCGGGCGGAACAGATTCAGCGTTCGACCGGCATAAATCACGACGGAGCCGCCGTTCGTCACGATGCCGTCCGCATTCGTAAGCGAGCCGATGCTCAAGCCGTCGACATCCCGATAGGCCAATGAACCGGAGATGGAAGCCGTGAGCACCTGGACATGATTACTGCCGTCGAATAGTACGAAAAATCCCGTACCGGCTAAGTGCAAATCATCCGTGGTGATATCGCCGTCGGGGTTCTGATACAGAACGGCACCGGTGGTCAAGGTCGTCGATCCACCGTTCGTGCTCAGACCACGGATGCCATCCACCTTGCTGAGATCTAAGCTATCGGCATCGCGAAACGAAAGGTCGCTTCCTGCGCCTGTGACTTTTGCGGCGAGCGTGCCGACCTCGTTCAACCCGGTGAGTGACACATCGTCGACGCTCGTAATCGCAAGATTCGTGACCGTAATGACGCCGACGCCGGCCACCCCGCGCTGCGTCCTAAGATGCAACGTCTGGACGTTCTGCAACGACGGAGCCCCCACCACTGAGATCGCTCCGGCACGATTATCCCCGAAGCGAAGCGTCTTTGCGAAGATGCGCGTCAACTCGTCGGCAGCAAGGCCGAGGCTCGAAGGATTGCCGGGACTCGACGCCGTATTGCCGCCGAGCGTGAGTGGGCGATCGTTCGTAAGTGAAACCAGCGTGACGGTTCCGCCGACCACATCGAGCCCGCCGCCGAGGTTGAGTTCGATTTCATCCGCGGCGATGTTGATCGTGCCGGAACCAGGGGTACCGAGGTCGGATCGCACAAGACCGTTCACGACGACCAACCCGGCGTTGATGGAAACAATCCCCAACGCTTCGGAAACTCCCGCATCGGCATCGAACGTAACCGCGCCGAGAGGTGCGGAGATCGAAATGCCGTAGGGGATGCCGTTCGTCCCGTCGATAGTCGCGTTCAGGCCGGAAAAGCTAACATCGCCGGTAGACGCGACGAGCGCAACATTGCCGGTCAACAACGTGTGGCTCTTGATCGTGATATCGCCGAGGGACGTCGTGATATCGCCGGAGGTTTGCATCGAGCCTCCTTCGACGACCACGTTTCCTTTCGCATTGATATCCGCAATGCCGACCACCGTCAGAAGGTCGTCGACCGTGAACGTTACGTTGCCGACGGTTCCGAGCGTCGTATCGACCGGCTTGTTGAGTGTGATCTTATCCGCTGCGATGGAAAGATCGCCCGTGGAAAGAGCGGAGCCGAGCGTAAGGGCTGCGTTAAACACGATCGTGTCGACACCGAGTTGCCCGTCGATCGCAAGGGCGGCGCGATACGCGGCATCGACGCTTGCGACCGTCAAGGTATCGTTGCCCGAGCCCGTGGCGATAGAAAGCTTTTTGTCGGGGATCGTAAAACGAATCAGCGGCGTGTGGTTGCCGGAGAATTCCATGAGCCCCGCAACGACGGCCACGTCATCCGCCAACGACAGCACATTTCCGCTGCCGGTAAACGCGAAACTTCGCATCGCTGCGGCGACCGTATCGATAACCGTTTCCGTGCCCGTATAGTCGATCATCGAGCCATCGAGATTGAGTGCGCCGGCCGTTGCACCGGAGACCGTGTGCGTGATGTTCGTCGCACTCAGGCCTAGCACTCGAAGCGTGTCGTTCCCGGAACCGGCCGCGAAGCTGATTCCTCCGGTCGGAACCGGATTGCCGGCCGTGCGATCGACCGTTAGTTGATCTGCATCGGCCGAACCATTGACGAGCAAGTTATCGATCGCCGTGATGTCGGCACGAAAAACGATCTGATTGTTGACGAACAGCTCATCGTCGCTGCCGTTGCGCTTCACAAGGAAAGTATCGGCTCCAACGGATTCGTTCGAGGTCGAATCGACGACGACGTCGATCGCCCTATCGGGCGTGAAGCGGTCGATGCCGGTGAACTGGATCGATTTGTGCGTCGCTGACGTGAACGTGCCGGTGCCGATGCCGGTGACGTAGAAGGTCGGATCGACAACTCCTGCGAGAATCAATGAGGCTTTGTCGCCGGGATTGGTCGTGATCGGCGGATTGCCGCCCCGTACGACGTACTGGGTCACGGTGCTCGGAGTAATCGAAAGCTGATCGACATCGCCGCCCGTTTCGAGCGTGACTTTAGCGAGCCCCGTGTAGCCGATCGGCATGAAGCCGACGATGTCGACGCTGTCCGGGTCGAGCGACACGTTGACGACGGTCCCATGCAGGGCGCCGAAGTACATCGGGTCGGGATCCAAACCGGTCGCCGAATTATAGGTGGGAGATGAAGCGAGCGTCCCTGCGTAGGGCCTGGTCGTGCTGATGGGGACCGGCTGGCCGGGGAAAACATCGCCGGGGCGAGTTTCTCCGGGAAGCACGATCCCGACTCCGGTCGACGATTGCATCCGATCGGCATCGATGATATTGACGACCCGAACGGCATCGACGGTGTCGCCCACAGCGAGTCCGAAATCGGAGAGATCGTAGACGGTGGCGAACGCCACGCCCACGCTCGTCACGCCGGAGGAGGTCGCCGGTTTATAGATCCAATTGCTCCAAACGCCCGTCTGCGCATTATGCACTTGCACCATCACGGGCTCCGGTGTCCCCGCGCTACCGGATTCGTAAAACACAAACTCGCCTGCGGCGTCGGACGAGTTTCTCAAGACACGATCGTTGCTCCAAGAAAGCGTGAACCCGCTCCGTTTAGTCGTTCCTACGTTTCCGATATCGGGCAGCGCCATATAGCGAAACGTCGCCGGACTCGCATTGCGCTCCAATAGCGCACCGAGGGAAAGCGAATTATCGAATCCGGAACTTGCCGCGGGAAAGCCCGTGGCAAGCGAAGTCGTGCCGGTCGTCTGATTCTTATCCGGAATCGTATTCACCACGACGCCGTTTCCGCCGAGTAGCGTACCGATCGGAAGATCGGAATAGAGGTTCGGAGTCGCCGTCTGATCGAAGGTAACGTTCGCGACCGTAAAGTTCTGCGGCGCCGAGGAAACCGTGAGCGAGTCGTTTTGCGTCGTCGCCCCCCCTCCGACGACGTTCAACGTCGGCGTGCTGCCGCTTAAGCGAAACGAACTATCGACCGTGACGGAATCTCCGGTGCCCGCGATCGCCGTGTCGACGGTGAGCCCTTCGATGTTCGAGAACGTGATCGTACGGCCGTCGACTTTCGCCGTCGCACCGCTTAAAGCGATCGTTTGCGCACCGGTCGTGCCGATGAGCCTCACCTGATCGGAGCTACTTCCTCCGTTGAGCAAAATGTTCGTCGGCAGCGTGGCTTGCAACGAGACGGAGATGTTATCCGTCCCATCGCGAGTGAGAACTTGCAACGTCGACATCGACGCGTAGCGAACCGTCGTGCGCGGGGTTCCATCGGTCGTGATCGCGACACTCGTGTCATTGACCGTGACGGTATCGTTTCCCGGCGGGATCGTGAGCAGTGAGCCGAGGGGATGAAGCACGCCGAAATATAGCGGATCGGGATCTAAGGTCGTGGAACCGAAGTAATTGTAATTCGCATCGGAGCCGGGATCGGGGAGCACGTTGCTCGTCGGATGCGCTTCCCCCGGAATGACGAAGCCCGAAGCGACCAAGATGCCGCTTCCGTCGACCTTCTCGGTTCCGGGCCCTTCCATGCGATCGGTCGCGATCATATTGACGTAGCGAATCTTATCGATTTTGGTCCCGGCTGCAACGCCGAGATTCGTCAGATCGATCGCCGTCGCATAGGCTCCTTGCGTTGCATCGCCGACGTAATTCTGGCGAGCGTCCTTCGGCTGGTAATACCATTTCGTCCAGCCACCCCCGAAGACGTGGACTTGAATCATCGCGGCATCCTGTGTGCCGACGCTGCTCGACGACTCGTAGATCACGAGATCGGCACCGCTTTCGTTCGTGAGGGTTCTTCCGCCGGACCACGAAAGCTCGATGCCGCTCCGCTTCGACGTGCCGTCGTTCAGGTTCGGCATATTCAACGCCAACGTTCCCGACGTCAGCGAAGGATTGATCAATCTGCCTACGCTCAACGCGGAGTTGAAGCCCGACGAGGTCTCCGGAAAACTCGCCGTGCCGGTTGCCGCTCCGACGGCGGAATTGATGACGACGCCGGTCGGGTCCAAAGGCGTAGGACTTACGGGAAGGGCAACGGCAATATCGGGTGTGTTGGCTTGGTCGAACGTGAAACCGGCGAAGCGAAACTGATTCGAGGAAATGACCGACGGATTGATTTGATCGACGATGAGCGTGTTGGTGCCCGTCTCGCCATCGATCGTAAGCGTATACGAACCGCTCAACGGAATGCTCAATGGAGTGACGGTAAACGAATCGTTGCCGGCTCCACCGAGAATCTTGAGCGATCCCGTCGGCGCAGTAAACGTGGTCGTCTCGAAAGTCGGGCTCGCGCTGTTAACGTTGCGTAAGCGCAGTTGTCCGCCACCGACATCTTCGAGCACCGCTTGATCGGCGCTAGCGCTCAACACAAGCTCGATATCGGTTGCCGAGCCGGTATTCAGAATGGGTTCTAAATTGCGATAAGTAATCGTCGACGTAGCCCCGCCTTGCGCCGGCGTTTGCGTCAGCGCAATAGTTCCGTCGTGGGCCGAGGTGTAGGTGTAAACGGCTTTAGCGAAGGTCCCTCCGATGAGCACGAGCGCATCGCCGGGCGATGTGGCTGGGTCCTTGCCGTCGAAAGTGAGACCACCGGTGGGGATTGGATTGCCGTTTCTGAAATCGATCGTCAGTGTATTCGCCGCCGACGTGCCGTTGATGGTGAGCGACAGCACATCTTCTTTAGGCACATCGAGCAACGCCGTCCCGTTTTGCGTAACCGTCAGATGCCCGCCGGTAATCGCAAGCGTCGCATCCGTCCCGGTGAGAGCCACCGTCATCGGCGTGGCAGTCAAGACGCGCCGGTCTTCAAGCCGCCGCAGAAACAGACTCGGGGCAGCCGACGCGGTGCGGCGTTTCGCACGTAGCAACGTGGCCGTTGGTTCCGGAGTGAGGAAGCGAGCCAACCAGTCGGGAAGGGGCATCGAGAGGTCGTCCCGGCCACGGTCGAACGGCGAGGCAGTTCGCGACCGTAGGCTTTGATGAGTAAGGAGTTGCAGCAAACCGAAGAAACCGCATTTCGGCGGCACTTACGGGGCGAATTGCAATTATCCTCACCCTATTTCAGGGCGTCAATCTTTATCAACGGAGACGGCCGTAATCGGAGTAATTGTTAGGAAACCACGGTTTTCTCTGACATGCCGGCAGGTTGAAAGTCCCTTCTTTTTCGGCCGGTTCACTTTATAGCAGTTGGCGCGGCTATGCGGCGAATTCGGCATTTAGCGGGCCGCGCAAGCCATGTCATCCGCAGATGAGCCAAAGTCGATATCGTCGGTAGGCAACGACCATCGGGAAGAACCGGAAGATCGAGCAGGATCATCAAAACAGGATCGCGAAGGATGCTCCGTCGGAGCGAGTAGCCTTCGCCGTTATGAAAACGAAGAGCTTTTGCCGAACGCTAACAATGACTTGCTTCGCTACCAGATTACTGCAAGCCGCTCTCTGTGGTTGCTCGATAGCGACCTTACAGGCTTCCTTAGCAGTCGATGCCGCCGAGCCGCGCCCGTCGATCGCCCCGTTTCGCTCTGCGTCGTCCGGTGAAACGTTGCCCGGCCCCACCGCACCGACGCAAGAAACCATGGTCGCGGCAGGACCGACCGAGCCGCCGCCGCAACTTCCGCTAAGTGCGCTGTCGATCGACATTCGTCCCGTCGGCGAGGCGCCTCCCAATACGGCTGCCGCGGACCATTACTTGGCTCCGCCCGAAATGAATCCGATCGAGCGTGGCTGGGACGATACGCTCTACTTCTGGCAAGCGTCGAACATGGCGCATCGACCGCTCTATTTCCAACAAGCCTACGTCGAGCGCTACGGCTACAACTACGGTTGCCTACAGCCGATCGTTTCCGGCGTGCAGTTCCTCGGCGATGTCCCTTTGCTGCCGGTCAAGGCCTTGGTTCGCTGCCCGAACGAATGCGTCTATACGGTCGGCTACGGACGACCGGGAAGCACCGGAGTTCCGGTTCCACGGGGCGCGAAAGTCGGTTCGAGAGCTTGCCGCTAATTCTCTTGAGCAGGCAAACGGAACGTACCGCTCAACCACCGGAGCGAGCGACGGAGGAATGACTGGGGAGCAGTCTCGATTTTGGCCTGACCGATTGCGTCGAGCGGAGGCCGTGGCCCTGCCGGATCGAGCCGAACTCGGACTTGAAAATAAGTGGCCGTCGTCCGTCTTTTGCCGGTGGAATCGGTATCCATCGGAAGCCGGCCTGCGGCAAGCAACTCTGCCGGCGCATCTTCAAGAGTTCGCTCGGCGATCTCGACGACGCTTCCTTCGAGAACCGCGGAACCGCTAGCGTCGAACTGTAACCGAACGGGATCGCCCGACCGCACGAACTCGATGTCGCGCTCATCGACCATAAGCGATGCTTCGACGTGCTGCGCATCCCCTACAGCGCAAAGAGCGGCTCCGACGCCGATGTATCGGCCCCGTCGTTTCCGATCCAACGGCGAGTCGTAAGAATCGGGTACGGCATCGGCCGTCGCATCGAGTTTCGGAAGCTCGGGTTGCGTTTGCGCCGCGGGAAGCGAAAGGACGAATCCATCGACCGGGGCCGTGATTGTTAATCGACTTGCTTCCGTTTCGCGGAGTCGCAACCGACGCGTGACGGCTTCGAGAACCTCGCGCGCCGCCGGGAGTTGCTCTCCCGCCGCGGGATCATCGACACGGCGCCGCTCCAAATGTTCGATCATTTGGGTCTTCAAACGCAGATCTCCGCGCAGCTGCACGATTTCTCGCTCGATTTCAAGGTTTTCAAGCTTCGCGATCGTCGCTCCATGGCGCACGAATGCCCCTTCAGTCGCCGCTTCCACGAGTCGACCCGGCGTCGTGACGAGAATCGTCCGCGCATCTTCCCAGCGAACGATCGCCGGCGCGGAGACACGGTACGTCCAAGGCCAAAGCATCAGCCCACCGATCACGACCGCACACCCACCGGCACGAACGAAGAACCGGCGCCCGTCGAACTGTTGATTTCGCACGCGAGCGCGGATTCGCTTCGCCCCACGAACCGTCGGCACGACCACGGCGGAAAACATAACGGCAACCGCCAGGAGATCGGCGACGATCGTCAAACCATGCGGCGCCAGCAGCGGTCGCAGCAACCACAGGATGCCGATCGTCACTATGATTTTATAAATCGCGGAAATTGCTGCGTACCATGGCAACCAAGCGCGGCGTCGCGGGGGCAACAAGCGTTCGTCGTCGAGCGGCGAGGGGCCGAAGAACCAATTCGAAAGTCGATTTTGCAAAGCGGCATCGGCTTGTTCGCCAAGATTGGTGATGCCGACGAAGTCGCTCAAGATAAAATAGCCGTCGTAACGGAGCAGGGGATTGCCGTTGAATAGCACCGTTGCAACCGAGCAGACGACCGTGATCTGCAGACAGAGCGAGTGAAAGAAACCAGGCTCGCTGCCGTTCCATAGCAACAGCGAAATCGACGCCAACAACAACTCCGCCATCATGCCCGCCGCGCCGACGACGACACGCTGCCAACGCCGACGAACCATCCAAGTTCCCGTAACGTCGCAATAGAGCGACGGAATGCCGACCAGCAGCAAGATACCGATCTCCCGGCATTCGCCGCCGAACTTGCGACACGCCGCGGCATGCGCGAGTTCGTGGACGACCTTAACGCCGGCGATCACGATGGCCGCAGTCGCGAGCCCGTCGACTGAAAGCGAGCCCGCAAAAGTGCCGATTTCCGCGACGAGCACTTCCCCTCGCAGCAGGGCAATTGCTAGAGCGGCGACTCCTAGCGCGATCCCGAAAACGACGAACGCCGGCGTGAAAATCCAACCGATCAGCGGCATCAAGCGGTCGAGAATCGGCCGTGGATCGATGCCCGGCAACGTGATCGCCAGCGGATTCAGCAACCGCCGCCGGAACCTTTCGGCCTTTTGCTCGGAAGCTCGCTCCAACAATACGGCTCCCTGCCGGGCCCGATCGGTGATGAGCAACCCTTGTCGAAAGAGCTGTGCGATGAATCGGTCGAGTTGTTCCGCGTCTAAGCGACGAGGCGCGAATCGGCTTTCGAAACGAAGACGAATTTCCTCGCGGCTTGTCGAGCCATCGAACTGTCGCAGCAGAAACGCCTCTTCTTCACGCAATTCGTAATAGCGCAGAGCAACGGGATCTTTGACCAATTCGTTGCGCGCATCCTCGTGCGGCGAAGAAACGAGCTTCAGATCGGGCCGTCGTCGTAGCGGCAGCACGCGACCTTGATCCGACATGCCGAGCGCGTCGATCATCGAACGACACCCGTCGACTCGGTCTTCGCTTTCGGCTCGTCCGTCGACGAAACGAACAAAGTTCCTTGTATCCCGGGCCGCAAGCTACCGACAGAATTTTCTATTTCCGCACAGATGCGAATCTGTCCGTTCACCGGATTCACTTCCGGGCTCACGAACGTGATCCGTCCTGTATACGAATGGCTTTTCTTATTCGAGTCTGCGACTCTGAGCTCGACTTCTCGACCCGCGAGCCGCTCGGGCACACGCCCGGCATCGAGAAACGCTTCGACGCGCAGCCGATCCATCCGAACGATTCGCAACACCGGCATTCCGGGCTCGACCCATTCTCCGGCGCGTCGGCGGACTTCGACGACGACGCCGTCGATCGGAGTCGTGAGTTGATGGCGCTCGCAGGCTTCTCGGGCGGCGGCGAGTTCGTTCTCCTTCACGCGAACCGCGATCTTGGCAACTTCGATTTCATGGCGTGATTGGCGAAACTCCAATTCTCCCTTCTCAGCCGACAATCGAAGCCGCGACAGTTCCGTTTTCGAGATGCTTTTGTCGTATTTCGCTTGCGAATCGACGGCACGCTGCAGCTCGGCTTGGGCCGCTTCGGCCCCTTTTTGCATGGCAAGCAACTTGAGTTCGTTGCCGGCTTCGGTACGTGCCGCGATCAATTCCAACTCGACATGCTCGGCTTTCAATCGAGCCTCGGCGTCGTCGATTCTTCCGGCCAGCTTTCCTTTGACTACCTTGTCTCCTTCGCGAACCGTGAGCTCGGCGAGCACTCCGGCCGAACGGGCAGGAATATCCACTTGTTCGATCAACGTAACGACGGCGTTATCAAGTCGCAGCAGGCCCGCATCGTCGGCATGAGCGCAAACGACGATCGATCCCAGATCGACGCAAAGACAGATCGCGAGACAATGGAGGATCGTTCGCATAGGTTTCCAGCAAGCCATTAAAAGAGCCAACGCGTACGAAGATAGTGAATGAAGTCGGCAGTCCAAATCGTTCCGAGCGATTTGCGGCCGCAATGAATCTTGGCGATTACGGAAGCTCCCGGGCGTCGCAACTCCTCTCGGATCAGATCGTCGCGTGTTCGCCCATCGCCGATTTCGACCGTGGCCGCCACCGTGGTTCCATGCCTTGTATCCGTCCTAGCCGTATCGGCGATTCGTGTGAGATGCCCGGTAAAGCGCGTTTCCGGATCGGCAGAGGCGATGAATTCCACTTCAAGTCGTTCGCCGAGAGCCTTGCGGGCCTGCGAGACTTCGGCGAAGTGCCGATCGGGAATTCGAAGCTCCAAGACCCAAGGACCGCTTAGCTCCGCGATGCTCAACAACGGTTGCCCGCGATCGACCGGCTTGCCGTTCAATAACCGACGAACGTCCCAAGTAGTGATGTTGCCGTCGGTCGGAGCGAGGACTTGCAGTTCCTTTTCTTGCGCAACGAGAAGTGCCTGCTCTTGCCGGAGAGAGCTTAAACGAACTTGCAGTTGCTCTTCTTCCGCGAGAAGTTCCTGTTGATGTCGGCGAGCCGCGGCATCGGCGGGTAAGGCAGTCGTTCGATTAGCTCGCAAGGCCGATAGCCGACGCTCGGCCGTTTGCATCTCGCCGAGAAGCCTCGCCAGTTCGACTTCGAGCTCCGGCTTTCGTAAAGCGACGAGCAAGTCCCCCTGAGCTACTTTTTGCCCATGCTCGACGAGAACCTCACGAACGATCCCCGAAGCCGGAGCGAAGAGCTCGCGCCGGTCGCGAGGTTCCAAAGTGCCTCGGGCTTCGACGGTGAACGGTGAAGGAATGAAAAACGGAATCGCGAAGGCAATCGTTGTGAGCGCGAACCCGATGCCGATTTTCGCCCAACGTCGTCGACGCTCGGTGTGTTTTCGCGACAAGCGACGCCAGAAGCGGCTTAACGGAATTCTCTCGAACTCCGCGGCATGCGCGATCGCAGGTCCCGCATGCCGCTGGAGAATCGACATCCGCACCCAGGCGACTTCGCTGGGCGAAGATCCGGTGAATCGCTCGCAGACCAGTGCGCCGACAACGCGAGCATCTTGGTCTAAGGATTCCGTTCCGTGCGGAGAACCATCTTTTGCAGATGAGTCACCGGACTCGCGAAGCAACAACACGACAACCTCGCGTGCTTCGGCAATCTCGATATGCTCCGCTAATGCACGTTCGATCTGCGGCAGTTGCGATGTCGAAGAATTATCGGGTTGCAAATCGGTGCGGCTCATAGCGACATGCGTCGCGAGCCGTTCGAGACTTTGCACTCCATCGGCCCGACGGTCGATGGTATCGACACCGCTGATCGCGAGCGTTTGCGAGCGTTTGCCGTCGAACCGGAGTATGGCAACTCGATCGCATCCCGTCCAGCGGCGGCCTTCGTTCGCGATCGTATAAGCGGTGGCTCGCAGATCGGTATCGGCGTAGATGCTCGCGAGCACGGCTTCGAGTTCTTGGGACGCGTCGGCTTGGTCTTTCCAAACGCCGCGCTGCCGATTGCGCTCGTAATCGGCAGCGATTTGCGTGAAAGTCGTAAGCAGGCGCAAGGCCCCTTGTCGCGCCTCGGGCGATGTCGCGGCGCGCAACTCGATCTCCAAGACCCCGCGCGTTACGCCGTCGATCATCCACGGACAAAGCAGCAATACGGCGTCGGTCGGATTGACGAGCGAATCATCATTGCCCGCAGCAGAGTCCGGGAGCAAACAGGAAGGTTCGTTGCGCGTCGCGGCCCAAGCTACCAAATCGGCTCGCGATTGAAGTATCTCTGCGGTAACCGGCAGCGTTGCTTGCTCGAACTCGCTGAGCGCCGTTTTCGTGACCGCCCATGCCGATTCATGTTCCCAAACGGTCCCACGTCGGGCAGCGAGAGCTTCGATCGTGCGACGAAGGAACTCTGTATAAAACGTCGGCGCCGCAATCGGCTCGCGCGCAAGCTGCGCCAATTCGTCGATCGATTGATCGATGACGTCCCAAGCGTCGAGAGTTGGGCCGAATGCCGGCACTGGCGGAGGGTTCATAACCTCCCAGTATATCTACCGTTTTAAGCCGTCACGCATTTCATGTCTCTTCGCCGTAAAGAGGATGGGCAATTTACGTCGTCTAGTCCGGTTGTAACTGAATTGCCTGATATCCGGGTCGTACCGTTCCGATAGCTCCATGCAGGGAGCGGCGCAGACTGCGCTCCCGATAGGTCTGCGCGAAGCCCGAAGGCGACGGGCAAAGCGAAGATCCCCGAGGACGTTTTTCAGCCAAGATCAGCTAGGTGAAGTTCCGTGCGTTGTGGTCGCCGTTTAACCGCTACTCTTCTGCTTGTTTGCCTGATATCGGCATGCACGCTGGGCTGCGGCGCGCGCCATGAAGCGAAACGGATCGATCCGTCGCAAAGTTTCTACCGTCAGTCGGCGACCGAGATCGACTATCCGAACGTCGCCGCGCCGATCTCCGGCGACTTGCTGTCGACGCCGCCGCCGTTGTCGCTGATCCGCAGCCGGCCTTCCTCGTTTCACGAGATCTCGCTGGAACAAGCGACACGATTAGCGTTGGCAAATGCTCGGATCCTACGCGACCTCGGCGGCCAACTCTTACGCGCGCCGCAAAACGCCGCGACGGTTTACAACCCGGCCATCTCGGAAACCGATCCTCGCTTCGGTATCGACGCCGCGCTGAGCGCGTTCGATGCCCTTTTTTCGAGCACGGCCTATTTCGAAAAGAACGATCGCGCGCTGAACAACCAGTTCTTCGGGGGCGGTACGCGACAGTTGCAACAAGACGCCTATGTGTTTCAAAACCAATTGACCAAGCGCGGCGCATCCGGCACGCAATATACGTTGCGGAACATCACCGATTACGACGCCAACAATGCGCCGGGCAATGCCTTTCCGAGCGCGTGGAACTCGAACATCGAAACGGAGTTTCGACACCCGTTACTGCAAGGGGGCGGAGTCGACTACAACCGAATCGCCGGTCCCGGCGGATCGGCCGGCGTCTATACCGGCGTGCTGATCGCGCGCATCAATACCGACGTAAGCATTGCGGAGCTCGAGGTCGGAGTTCGCACGCTTCTCAGCGACGTCGAGAACGCTTACTGGGATCTCTATTTCGCCTATCGCGATCTGCACGCGAAGATGGCGGCGCGCGACACCGCCTTGGAAACTTGGCGTAAAGTCCATTCGCTCTATATCACCGGCAGGCGCGGCGGCGAAGCCGAAAAAGAAGCCCAGGCCCGAGAGCAGTATTTTCGTTATGAAGAAGAAGTACAAAATGCATTGGCGGGCCAACCTCTCGACGGCACGCGAACCTACAACGGAAGCAGCGGTGGAACGTTTCGCGGCAACGGCGGCGTGATGACCGCGGATCGACGATTGCGGCTGTTGATCGGGCTGCCGATCGTCGACGGCGAGCTCCTTCGACCGACCGACGAGCCGCGTCCCGCGCCTGTGGCGTTCGATTGGCAACCGTTGCTCGCGGAATCGCTGAGCCGAAGAGTGGAATTGCGACGGCAACGCTGGTTGGTGAAGCGTCGCGAATTGGAACTCTCGGCCTCGCGAAACTTCACACTGCCGCAACTCGATACCGTGGGGCGTTATCGCTGGCGCGGGTTCGGCAACGACCTGATCGGTGGCCCGGGAGGCCCTTTCAGCAGCGCGACGGGCACGCTCTTCGACGGCAAATTCCAGGAATGGCAACTCGGAGCGGAGTTCTCCGTTCCGCTCGGATTCCGAAAAGGACACGCTGCGGTACGCAATGCGGAATGGAACCTGACTCGCGAGCGCTCGCTCTTGCACGAACTCGAGCGGCAAGTCGTTCACGATCTCGGCACTTCGGTCGCCGAGGCCGAACGTGCATTCCTCGTCGTACAGACGACGTACAATCGTCGACTGGCGACATTCCAACAAGCCTCGGCGGCGCAAGCAGCATTTGAAGCCGACCAAGCTACGCTCGACTTTCTGCTGGAGTCGCAACGCTTGCTGGCCGATGCCGACGTCCGGCATCAACGCGCTCAAGTCGAATACGCGATCGCGCTGAAGAACGTGCAATTCGAGAAGGGCTCGTTACTGGAATACAACGGTGTCCACATGGCGGAGAGCCCTTGGACACCATCTGCCGATCGCGACATCGCTCGCAACGCACGCACGCAACTACTCGCCGGACCGCTGAGCTACATTCTTTCGCCGGGACGCCGCGTAACGACGCTGCCGGCCAACGCTCCACCATCGATGATCATGCCGGCGATCGCTACGAAACCGAATACCGAGGCATCGGTCGAAGTTGCACCAAGCGCAGCTCCCTCAAGCGAAGCACCGTCGGCCATCGTTCCCATAGCCCCTGCGGGCAATAATGCGCCGTCAACGAATCCGCCTACGTCTCCGTCGGTCATCCCCGCAGGCGAGCCGAGATCGTTGAATCTGTTCCCCGACGCGGCACCGGTTCCGCCGACGACGCGCGTCGTTCCGTAAGCCGTTTTTCGTTTTCGTGATTCTCACGAAAAGCAGACGTGATCCTCGCATTCTCCGTTTCTTGTGATAGATCGAGGCTTGGCAGCGCACCACCTCGCGAACTATCGTAGGTGCTTTCCTGCCACCTCGTTGTGAAGCAAGACGGATATGCCGACAGTATGACGATGGAGACCGAGCCCGATCGTATACGCGCACTGGTAGACGACGTTTACCGCTCCGAGTCGCGGCGCGTCTTTGCGACTTTGATTCGCTTGCTGGGAGATTTCGAACTGGCTGAGGAAGCGCTACATGATGCGTTTACCTCGGCCATGGAAAGCTGGCTGCGTGACGGAATACCCGCAAATCCTCGCGCTTGGCTTGTTTCCGCCGGACGGTTCAAGGCGATCGATACGATTCGACGCCGCGCACGCTTCAGTGCGTCGCTTTCGGAACTGGCCGATCGTCTGCATTCCGCCGGGAGCGACAATGCGCCCAACGACGACGAAGTCGAGGACGACCAACTCAGGCTCATCTTCACTTGCTGCCATCCGGCACTCGCGACCGAGACCCAAGTGGCGCTCACTCTGCGTGAGGTTTGCGGCCTGACGACGGAGGAAATCGCGAGGGCTTTTCTCACCTCTCCTTCGACGATCGCACAACGGATCGTCCGAGGCAAAGCGAAGATTCGCGATGCCGGAATCCCCTACGAAGTTCCTACCGTCGTCGACTTGCCTGAGCGACTCGAGGCGGTTCTCTCGGTCATATATCTTGTCTTCAACGAAGGATACTCCGCGTCGTCGGGCGATTCGGTAACTCGAGCGGATCTCTCCAGCGAAGCCATTCGCTTAGGACGACTGTTGATCGAACTGCTTCCCGATACCGAAGCAATCGGGCTTCTCGCGCTGATGCTGCTGCAAGAATCGCGACGGACGGCGCGCATTGCACCGAACGGCGACTTGATTCTTCTGGAAGCTCAAGATCGCTCTGTTTGGAATCGCCGGTATATCGCCGAAGGAATCGCCCTGGTCGAGAAGGCGTTAGCATCGAAAAAGTTCGGCGTCTATTCGATTCAAGCGGGCATTGCGGCCGTACATGCGGAAGCCTCGAGCACCCGCGAGACCGATTGGGGACAAATCGTGGCTTTATACGATGCGCTCGCGCGCTTCAATCCGTCGCCGGTCGTGGAACTGAACCGCGCCGTAGCCGTGGCGATGCATGAAGGTCCGCAGCGGGGCTTAGAATTGATCGATGCCATTCTCACACGGGGGGAGTTGGCGGGGTATCACTTGGCCCACGCCGCCCGAGCCGATTTATGCCGACGACTCGACCGCAAGACCGAGGCCCGAGCATCGTACGAACGAGCCCTCGCGCTGGCACTGCAGGAACCGGAACGCCGCTTCCTGCAGATGCGACTCAACGAATTGGGCTAAAAGCGATTCCGTAGCGAAATATTTCGCCGGCCGATGAAATTCCGTGTCGCTTGTCGAATTGCGAGCCGGCCGCTCGACTACAGAGCGGAAACAGCGTTAATTAGTCGGTTTTTCCTCGAAGCGGACTGCGAAACATTCGCCCTCACTCGAAGGGTAAAGCCATCGAGTGCCGGCATCTTGAACGTTAAGACTGCTATGCAACTTTTCGAACTTACATCTCCGAGGCAACACGACAACGCGAGGCCATGCTACGGTTCGCCGACTAAGAGCGATCCATTCGTTAAGCGTGATGGATCCTCTTCCGCAGCGCACTTCATCCAAGCCCTCTTGAGAGATAAAACCGTGGTAGGAAAGAACGCCTGAATGAAAGGACCGAAGATGGAAAAGACCATTGTTGCGCATCCTGAAATCGTCGCTCGCGATACCTGGACGAGTGATCGTAAAGAACTTCTAGCGGCCGAGAAGGAAGTCACGAAGCACCGCGATCAGGTCAACGCGCAACGCCGCAGGTTGCCGATGGTCGAACTGGAAAAAAAGTATGTCTTCGATGGTCCCCACGGCAAGAGGAGCCTGCTCGACTTATTCGACGGCCGACGGCAATTGATCGTTTACCATTTTATGTTCGATCCGGCTTGGGACGAAGGATGTCCTGGCTGCACCGGCCTCGTGAACGCGCTCGGCGATCTGAGCATGCTCGAAAAACGACAGACCACTTACGTGCTCATTTCTCGCGCACCGTTGGAGAAACTCGAAGGATATAAAAAGAAGCACGGTTGGAATCGAACCTGGGTCTCATCGTTCGACAGCGACTTCAACTACGATTTCCACGTCACGCAGAATAAAAAGGTCGTCCCGCTTCAATACAATTACCGCGATGCCGCAGAGATGGAATCGCGGCAAAAGGAAGAGCCCTATTTCATGGAAGGTGAAAGTCACGGCCTAAGCGTTTTCTTCCGGCTCGACGACACCGTTTATCACACCTACTCAACTTATGCCCGAGGTTGCGAAAGCCTCACCGATGCTTATCGCCTTTTGGATGTCACGCCTTACGGCAGGCAAGAAGATTTCGAAGACTCTCCCGCCGGATGGCCGCAAAAGCCGACCTACGGATCGTAACACGCAGTGGAAGCGTTCTACATTTCGCAGCGCAGCTCAAGGAATTTCCCATGCATACCGAACCACAAAAGCAACATGACTGGTTACACAAGCTCACCGGCAAGTGGAGCTTCGAATCCGAATGCAACATGGGCCCCGACCAACCACCCGGAAAGTTTTCGGGAACTCTCGTCACTCGTTCGCTCGGCGGAGTATGGATTCTCGGGGAAGGAGAAGGGGAGATGCCCGGCGGCGACATCGGCAAGACGTTGATCACGCTCGGCTACGATCCGTTGCAAGATCGTTACGTGGGATCGTTCATCGGCTCGATGATGACCTTCTTGTGGATCTATAACGGCTCGCTCGATGCGGATGAAAAGATCCTAACTCTCGATACCGAAGGCCCGAACTTCACGCAAGACGGCCTAGCGAAGTATCAAGATATCATCACTTGGGTTGACGAGGATCATCACATTCTAACGTCGCAATTCCGCAGCGAGGATGGCCGCTGGAATCAGTTTATGACCGCCCATTATCGACGGCAAAAATAACGAATGTGATTCAAGCACGATCGTGGTCCTCGCGTTTATCGGAGAAACAGAATGCGCTACATGCTGCTGATCTATACCGATGAGAAAGTCTGGTCGGACGGCGAGCGGGAAAAGTGCTACGTCGAATCGACGGAGTTGAGCCACGAACTTAGTTCCCGAGGGCAGTTTCTTGCTGCCGCGCCTTTACAATCGATTTCGTCGGCGACGAGCGTCCGCGTGCGCGAAGGGAAGCGACTGATTACGGACGGTCCTTTCGCAGAGACGCGCGAGCAACTCGGGGGCTACTATCTCGTCGAGGCCAAAGACCTCAACGAAGCGATCGACATTGCCGGCAGAATCCCCGGTGCTCGCAAAGGGACCGTCGAAGTCCGACCGGTCGTGGAGCTTTCCGGCCTCCCTCTTGCCCGTTAAATTACGAACCTAGAACGATAACGAGACCAAGAAAAGGAAAGACCCATGCCAACGGATAGCAACCCTACATCGATCTCCGCATTGAGGCTTTGGGGCGGTCGCGTGATGAGCTTCTTGCCGGCGCTGCTCTTGCTTGTCGATGCCGTGATGAAATTCGTGAAACCGCCGCAGGTTGTCGAAGGGACAATTGCGCTCGGCTTCCCGGAAAGCTCGATCACGGGCATGGGCATCGCACTGCTGGTGAGCGTGATCTTCTATCTGATTCCGGCGACTTCCGTGATCGGCGCGATCTTGCTGACCGGATATCTCGGCGGTGCCGTCGTCACGCATGTCCGCGCAGGCCACGGTGCGTTCGAGATCACGTTTCCCGTCATCTTCGGCATGATCCTTTGGGGCGGGCTCGTGCTGCGCGAGAAACGCTTGGAAGTCATCCTTCCTTGGCGACGTACTTAGGCGGCTGTTTTCTAAAAGATTCCGTCGGCTCGTCGATTTCAACTCGCGCCGTTCGACGATGAGATGTTTGCTCTATCGGATAGCGAAAAAGGATCAGCGATGAAAGTGATCGTATTCGTCAAAGCCAGTCCCGAATCGGAAGCCGGCGTGATGCCGACCCAAGAGCTTCTTACCGCGATGGGGAACTTTAACGAAGAACTAGTAAAGGCCGGCATTATGCTCGCGGGCGAAGGGCTGCATCCGAGTTCAAAAGGGGCGCGAGTCCGCTTCTCGGGCTCGAATCGAACCGTGATCGATGGGCCTTTCGCGGAGACGAAGGAACTGGTCGCCGGCTTCTGGATATGGCAAGTAAAGTCTCTGGACGAAGCGATTGCGTGGGTCAAGCGTTGCCCGAATCCGATGCTGAGCGATTCCGAGATCGAGATTCGCCCGATATTCTCGGCCGAAGATTTCGGCGAGATTCTTACCCCTGAACTGCGCGATCAAGAAGCACGGATTCTCGCCGCATCGCAACACTTGGCGGGGAGTGCCGAATCGACCACTCCCGAGAAGAGCTCCTCTTCGACCGGCAGACTCGATCCACCGCGCTTCGAACAAGGTTCCGAAATGCGGATCGCCGGCTTGAGCGCCACGTATGATCGAGAGACCCGAAAAAACATCCCGCAACAATGGGACCGATTCGAGACGTATAAGCGCAGCATTCCCGGACAAGTCGGCCGATCGACGTTCGGAGTCTGCTCGAACTTTCTCGACGGTTGCCGCTTCGATTATCTTTGCGGTGTCGAAGTCGAACCGAATAGCGAACTTCCCGACGGTCTCACTCGGATCCGAATCCCGAAACAAAGATATGCGGTCTTTACGCATCGCGGAAACGTCTCAGGCATCGCCGCCACCTTCGACTACATCTGGAATCAATGGTTCCCAAGTTCCGGGTGCCTCAGCGTCGAGACCCCGTGCGTCGAATGCTACTCCGAAGATTTCGATGCCGCATCCGGTCGCGGAAGCATCGAGATCTGGATCCCGATCAAGACTTAACCTCGTCGGTATCGGTCGAAACCACGGCTTCATGTACGGTCACGGCTATCAAGATCTCGACGGACACATTTGGGAACTGATCTACATGGACGCGAGCTTCGTGGCTCAAAGCTAGTGTTTCTCCGCGGCAGCGCTGAAATCGGCCGGAATATCGCGATACCCGGTCACTCTATTTCTTCCGGTGCGCTTCGAGTAGTAGAGTGCCTGATCCGCTTGCTCCATTAAGTCGGCGGGCTTCTCTGCCCCGCACGTCGTATCCGTCACGCCGAAACTCGAAGCGACCGGAACGCTTCCGATCGGCGCAGCGCAAATCGCGGCACGCAGCAACTCCGCGACACCCCGCGCCTGCTCGAGTGTCTTTCCCGGCAGCAGCGCGCAGAACTCTTCGCCGCCGTATCGGCACACGACGACATCCGGCCCGACGTTGCCGCGGAGAATCGCGGCGACCCCTTGCAAGACTTCGTCTCCCTTCGCGTGGCCATGTGTGTCGTTGATCGATTTGAAATGATCGATATCGAGCAAAATGCAGGCCGACACTCGACTCTTATTGCCGAGATCGTCCTTAAGTTTTTCGAGCTGCGTAAAGAGATAACGGCGATTAAAGCAGCCGGTCAGCGCGTCGCAAGTTGCCATGGTTTCAAGCTCGCGGTTCTGACGACGAATCTCGTCGCGCGAACGATTCACCACCTGGAGCGTATTGCGAAGTTGGTTGTTCTTACGTTCGATTTCCGACACGTCGTCGAAAGTCGCCATCACGCCCCGACTTCGGCCGTCGGCATCGACGATCGGCGCACTGTTGACCGCGAACATCTTATGGCCGTGGTCCTTATCGACCATTCTCAGAAGCACGCCTCGATAGGCTTCCCCGGTAAGCAACGATTGCGACCACGGGAACGTCTTCTGCGCCGCGATGTCGTCACCGGTGAGTCGTGAGAAGCCCTTGATTCTTCGACCTTGAAGACTCTCCGCATGCTCGCCGACATGCAACGCAAACGAGCTGTTGGCAAGCACGATCCGCTCCTTGCGATCGACGATCACGACCCCTTCCGAGAGCGTATCCAACGCCTGACGCACACGATCGGGCACCACTTCGGCCGGATTGAGAAATTGCAACATGCGCCCGAGATAGACGAGAAACAACAGAAACACTAAGCAGCCCGCGAACAGTACGAAACGAGCCGGTGACGAAAGATGGGCGATGAGCGATTTCGCCCCATCAAGCTCGACGAAGGCGACCTCGAGCTTTCCCCAAAGCTTCTTGCCGCTAAAGATCGGGACTTCCGCCCTCGTCAATTCCTCGCTCGCCACTGCGCGCCACACAAGATCATGATCCCCTGTCGACGCGCGCATACGCCCATCGCTTTGACGTATCCCTGCCGAAGCGACGTCGGTGCTGCGAGTCTTTAAGGATTGAAGAATCGCGGTCATCATCAGGGCATCGCTTCTTTCGACGGCGAGGCAGCATTGAATCGCCACGCTTTCGCAGAGCGTCTTGCGAGCCTGTGCCCGCTGCTCGTCAGGGTGTGGAAAGAAGTGTAACGAAAGGCCGATCAACAGCACGCCGACGACTACGCTCGCGAGCGTTAATGTGATGCGGAAAATTGCGTTGATGCGCATGAAAGGCCTATGGTGCGATGAGCGAACTATTTTTTAAAAAACGAAATTCAATGTAGAGCTTTCAAACTACGAGCCATCTTTCCGGCATCATCGAGCACCAAGCGCGCTGCGAGTGTCGAATACGCTGTCGAGTTCGTCGACGTCATGCATGCGCGGGTTGCGACGTCGCTCGTATTCCAATACCGGCAATGGATCGAAGGCCTTCCAGGTCGGCAACGATGATAGCAAGATCGAGGTCAACGATCCGGCCTGAAGCGACCAGACGAGATAGCCGACCGTCAAGGTAGCGGTGATCCCCGCCGTGCCGACGACCAAACACTCCACGGTCGTGTAGGCTTGCTCTTCGATCGTCGCTACGATCGTCTGCCAAGGAATCGACGCCTCTTGCGACGACCAACCTTCGGAAGTCTTAGCCGCCACCGGCCCTTTCGTCAGCAGCGCGGTTCGCACTCCGTGAGTCGCCTTACTGCCCGCGCTCGAGACACTGCTCCAATCGACGTTCTCACACCGATCTGCATAGAGCGTGTCGTCATCGATCGATTCGGAGGGGAGTACCGGTGGTCTCTCGTCGTGTGTTATTTTTGACTCTCGATCAAGTAACGATGCCGTGTCGAAGCCTGACATTTGACGTACGTTCTCCAACATGCCGAGCAGCGTCGGGCGTGGAAGAGAAATCGTCGGCCAAAATACAACGTCATGCGATGATGTGCCGGGAATCAACGCGACTTCCGAACGGCCGACGCTCGAGCCACCTGCGCCGTGATCATCCATAGTTTCCGGCTGTGGACTCGGGAATACTGCCGCTTGCGAGATCGCAATCGTTGTCTGAATGGTTTGCGAACTCATGCCGTCGCGCGGTTCGTCGGTCACAACCAGAGAGACTTCGCCGTTGGTCGCAATTCCCCGAAAGCGCAGTCCGGCAAGCGCCGCATTGACATTCGTAAGCGTGCCGCTGAACGCCAGTAACGCGCCGCTCGAGCCCGCGCCGTCGACGAAAGTGAGCCCCGCCGTTTGCGCAAGCGCGACGGTGCCGTTGTGAGCCGTCAAAGTTACGGTCAATCTCGGATCTTCGGCATACGCATCTTCGATGGTGATTCCGCTTCCCGTAGTCGGAGAAAAAACGGCGAGATAGTTATCGGCACTAAGCGCGATCGGATTTCGCAATTGAATTCGATCCGCGGTGGGTTGCACCACCACAGCGACTTGCGCCGCGGCAGTCCGTGCCCCGCCTCCTCCATTTAGCCCGAGATCGTCGACCGACACTGCAAAGCCTGTCGATCCGCGATAACTCTCGTTCGGGCTAAACTGAAGGCCATCGAGCGCAGAGTTCAAATTGCTCAAGCTGCCGCGAACGGTGATGGCGTCGTCGCTCGTGCCGTCACCGACGACGAAGGTGAGCCCGGCAGTTTGCGCCAACGTCAATGTGCCGTGGTTCGCGTTGAGCGTAAGCTCGATCGAGCCGGAGCCCGCATCGTTATCGCCGACGACCATGGCCCGACCGTTCGCCGTCGAGAAAATCAGCCCGGTTTGAAACGCCGTCGTTTGCGCACCCGGCAGCGTCAAACTCGGCGCGTCGTTCACGGAATCGACGGCTAGACTTAGCGTAGCGGTCGTGATTTGTGCCGGCCCCGACCCATTATGCCCAAGATCATCGACCGAGACCTGCAACTGCGCAGCGCCATAGAAGTTCGCCGTAGGATGGAATGCCGCTCCGTTGAGCGCCGCATTCATTGCAGCGGAAGTGCCTTGAAATATCATCAAGGCATCGTCGGTTCCGTCGCCAACCAAGAACGTCAGCCCACTGGTTCCGCTCAGCGAGATCGAACCGTTCGTTCCGGCAAGAGTCATTTGCAGCGGCAGCCCGGCAGCGTCGGGATCGGCAACCGCGATTGCATTCCCTCCCGCCGTGGAAAAGACCAATGCCGTGTCTTCGTTCGTCGCCTGCGCACTCGGCAGCGTGATGATCGCGGGCTCGTTCACGTTCGTTACCGTGACGAAAATCGTTTGCGTCGTGAAGAACGTCCCATCCGACGCACGGACGATTACCTGATAAACGTCGTCCCCATCCGAATCGGCCGGGGCTTCGAAATCGGGAGCGACGACGAAGCTTAGCGCACCGGTCGCTCCGTCGATCATAAAGCGTCCGGCATCCGTTCCGCCGCTGATCGAATAGTTGAGCGAGGGGGTCGGCAAATCGGCATCGGATGCCGCCACCGTAGTTACCGAAGTCGTATTTTCCGCCGCGCTCACGTTTGCTGATGCCCCGCCACCATTGCTCGTCATCGTAGGCGTGTGATCGTTTACCGGAGTGACCGTGATCGAGATGTTGCTCGAAGTCGTTTGTGGGCCCCCTGTGCCGCTATAGCCGAGATCGTTGCTTACGACTCCGAGCGTTGCAGTACCGGCGAAATCGAGCGTCGGCATGAACGTGAGCCCATTCAAGGCCGCATTAATATCGACGATCATGCCCGTGAACGTCATCACGGCATCGGCCGTTCCGTCGCCGGTCGAGAACGTAAGACCGGATGTGCTGCCGAGCGTCGTCGTTCCGGAAGTTGTCGTAAGGGTCACTCGAATCGGATTCGACGCCGCTCCGGCATCGGCGATGCCGATCCCATTTCCCATGCCGCTACTAAACACGAGCGGCGTGTCTTCAAGCGTGGCTTGCGTTCCCGGCAGCGTGTGGATCGGAGCTACGTTCGTTCCATCGATGAATCGTTGCAGAAATACTCCGTCGGCGTCACCGGCGCCGTTGCCGCTCCAAGCGACGACGAAGCCGTTCGAGCTTTGCATTGCAACCGATGGCGACTGTTGCGAACCCGTTATCGTCCGATTGACGAGAGTTTCCGATGAGATGGCAGTCCCTGTCGCGTCGAATTGACGAAAGTAGACGCCGTCGCCGCCGGCGGCATCCTGATTAGTGCTTGTCCATGCGACGACGAAACTCCCCGAAGCATCCATCGCGATGCGCGATTCACGTTGGTCTCCCGCCGTTGTGACGTTCATCGCCGTCTCACCACCGACCTTTGCTCCCGTTGAATCGAACCGTTGTCCGTAGACTCCGTATCCGCTTCCGTCTTGAGCTTGGCTCGACCATGTGACGAGGAAGTTTCCGGCACCATCCGTAGCAACCGCCGCTTCGGTCTGATTTCCTGCGGTGGTCGTATTAATTCGGAACTCGGCACCTAAAGGGTTGCCGGCGGCATCGAAGCGCCGACCGTACACGCCGGTGCCTGAGCCGTCCTGTGCAGCGCTCGTCCAAACGACGATGAAGTTTCCCGCAGCGTCGTAAGCAACCGTCGAGAGATTCTGATCGCCGGACATCGCTGTATTGACGAGAAACGCAAGCCCATCCGGGGAACCGTTCGCATGGAACTGTCGCGCGAACACGGCATCGCCGCTGCCGTCGCCGAAAGCTCTCGTCCACGAAATCGTGAAGTCGCCCGCCGCATTGATCGCGATCGAAGGATCATGGAAGTCTTCCAACAGAGCCAGCGCGACTTGCTGTTCCGGACCGATCCGGCTTCCCGCGGCATCGTAGCGCTGAAAGTAGATCCCTTCGCCGAGAATCGTGATTCCAAGCACATCGAGGATCGGGCCCGACCATGCGACGACGAATGTCCCATCGGCCGCCTTGGCAACGGCAGCTTCCGTCTGATCGCCGAGAATCGTCGTGTTTACTTGAAACTCAGCCCCTTGTTTGTTGCCCGTCGCATCGAACCGTTGTGCGTAGATCCCCGTTCCGGTTCCATCCTGGCTATCGCTTGCCCAAGCGACGACGAAGGCCCCCGTGGGATCCGCGGCGACGGCTTGCTGCGTTTCGTTTTGAATCGATTGCACGGACGTCGTCTCCGTGTTCACGAGAACCTCGCCGCCGGCCGGAGTCGCGCTAAACAAAATGCGATCTTCGTACTCGACGCAATCGAGCCTGCGGATTGTCCCCGGCATCGCGCGAAGAGGCGTTGCACGATCGTGCCGCAGCATTTTGCGCAGTCGACTGCCGATGCGGTGAATGATGTGCGAACCCATGACTGCGCTCCCTGATCGAACTCAACCCGACCGAATGTTCTAAGAAAGAATTAGCTCACGCGATCGGCGCTTATGTGGAACACCACGCCGGATGATGACAAGCACCACATGGACGGAACCCGCGGAAAGACGGCAGTTACGGATTGCAGTGTCGCGAGTCGACAAGATGGATTTACGAAATGCAGCGGTCGATGAGATCGAACGACGCAACGCCCATGCAACGCCGGCATGGTGACGTCGTCTGAAACCCATGCTTTATCAAGCTCGATCTCGCGATGCCCTATCTCTTCGCAATTAGAACGATTCAACTGCTCTGCTTTTGCCTCGCGACTGCGAGCGAAGTGCGGGTCGTTGCGCAGTCGATTCGGCCCCTCCCGCCGATCTCGGCGGAGACGAGTGTCGAAACATTGCAACCTGTTCTTCCAGCCGAGGACTTCAAGCTCGCTCTCGTCGACAACGAGCTCTGGTGGGACACGGCGCTACTCTCGTCGCTCAACGCCACGGAGTGCCCGCTAGCCATCGGGCTCGAAGCGGTCGTCAATCGCGTGCTGATGTTCTCTCCCCACGTGCGGATCGTTGCCGACGAGCCAGTGATTCGCGGCGCTCAAGTCACCGATGCCGCGTCGCGCTTCGATCCTCGCGCGTTTCTCGACTCGAAGTTCACCGACACGAGCGATCCGGTCGGCAATTTACTTACCACCGGCGGGGCGAGCCGCTACCTCAACCAAAACTTCGTTTCGTCGGGCGGCTTGCGACAAACGTTCGCTTCCGGCGCCAAGGCCGAGGTCGCACAGAAATTCGGTTACGAAGACAGCAACTCGCGATTCTTCATTCCACCGAACCAAGGCACCTCGCGCATCACGCTTACGATCACGCAACCCCTCTTGAACGGCTCGGGCAAAGCCTACAACCTCAGCTCGATCTACTTAGCGGAGCTCGGCGTCGGCGCAGCCGTCGGTCGGATGCAAAAGGAATTGCAAGACATCATCATCGAATCGCATCGCGCCTACTGGGATCTGCGCGTGCAACGTGCCGCATTGCTGCAAAGAGCGCGCCTCAAGCAACAAGCGATCGATGTCGTCGCCGAATTGGAGGCGCGCGTCGATTTCGACGTCGTGCAGAGCCAGATCGTGCGAGCGAGAGCAGCCGCCGCTACGCGCGAGGCCGCGGTGATCCGTTTCGGAACCAACGTCGCCAACGCCGCGACACGGCTGCGTGCACTGTTGAACGATCCGAACCTACTGAATCCTCCGCAAGAGTTGATTCCGTTCGATCGCCCGTGGTCGGAGCCTGCTGAGCCGAATGTCGCGCAATCGCTGACGGACGCTTTGCAATATCGACCGGAAATTCAACAAGCATTTATCGAGGTCCGGGCGGCGAGCATTCAAGCCGATGTTTCGCAAAACGAACTCATGCCGCTCCTTAATCTCGTCTTGGGAACCTACGTTGCCGGACTTCAAGGCAATTCCGATGTCGGCCAAGCCTGGGTCGATCAATTCAGCGTCGGCCGTCCGACCTATTGGACCGGACTACAATTCGAGTACCCGCTGTTCAATCGAGGCGCTAATGCGCGCCTAACGCAGCGCCGCGTGGAACTTCGCCAAGCGACAAACCGCTTGCAAGCCGCCATGCTCAATATACGAAGCGAAACCGAGATCGCGGTGCGAGAGGTATCGACGCTCTACCGCGAGATGCTCGCGAAACGTGATGCGATTCGAGCCAACGCCGCCGAGATCGACTATCTCACATCGCGACGTAGCCTCATGATCGGCGACCCGCAAACGGCCGGCGTCGTGCTCGACGATCTCTTATCGGCCCAAGAACGACGAGCCAACGCTGAGTTCGACTTCGTCGCGGTTCAGGCGGCCTACAACGTCTCGCTCGTGAACTTGAATCGAGCAACCGGCACCTTACTGCAAACGCAACAAGTCCGCATCGACGACGCTTGCCAAGGGGGCGTCCCGACGTTGCAAGTCCGCTTGGATAAATCGGAAGCTCACCTTCCTATTGCGGCCCAACTCGGCGACGGCGTGCCCGCCGGCAACGAGGTGCCACGATGAACCCGATGCTGTCATCGACTTCGATGCCTTCGACTTGGTGGAACCGCACGTTTCAGCGACGTCGCCGGCCCGCTTTCGATGTTGCGGAAACACTTCACTCGTTTTCGTGTGCGGTCGAGCGACACCTCGGCATCACGCCGTTCGATTCCCAGTTGCACGCCGCTACGTTGCTTGCACAAGGTCGTGCCGTCGAGATGCGCACCGGCGAAGGGAAGACTCTCGCCGTCGCCGCAGCAGCTGCCGCCCGTGCCATTGCGGGCCGAAGCGTGCATGTTGCGACCGTCAACCGCTACCTTGCCGACCGAGATTTCCATACGTTCGCGCCGGTCTTGCGTAGCATGGGCTTGAGCGTCGGACTAGTCGACGGCAGAGCGACTTCGGAGATCAAACGGCAAGCCTACGGCTCGCAAATCGTCTACGCGACGGGCTACGATCTGGGGTTCGACTATCTGCGCGATCAGCAACGTCGTGCGCGGCAAAACTCGTCGCGACTCGGCGATGAGCTTGTGCGTCGTTTATCCGGGATCGACAACACGCACGATATGCCGATGCCGCTCGACTTCGTCATTATCGACGAAGCCGATTCGGTGTTGCTCGACGAAGCGTCCGTTCCGCTATTGCTCGCCGAATCGACGAACCAAAATGTCAAAGATGCCGCAGCCACCGAATCGGCCGCACAGTCTTGTCGGGAGCTTAATCTTGGGCGAGATTATCTCGTAGATTCGCATAGTCGCGTCATCTCATTAACGATGAATGGCGCCGATACGATCGAACACCGGCTGAGACCACGGCCCGAGCTTTTGCTCCTCCGGCCGTGGCGGCAGTATGTCGAACATGCGCTTATCGCGCATCTCCTGTTGCAACGCGATGTGGACTATATCGTCTTCGACAATCGGATTCACCTAGTCGACACGACGACGGGTCGCATCTTCGACGACCGACGCTGGTCCGAGGGACTGCAGCAAGCCGTTGAATGGAAGGAACGTCTCCCGTTTTCGCAGCCGACGATCGGATCTGCGAGTATTACGCGTGCCTGTTTTTTTCGCTCTTATCGCACGATGGCGGGAATTTCCGGGACTCTCATCGAAGCGGCCGGTGAACTTCGCTCGACGTTCGGACTCACGGTCGAAGCGATCCCACCGCGACTTCCTTCGCGTCTTATCGAACTTCCGACTCGCTACTTCGCAACTCCGGAAGCGCGACGTCGCGCCGTGGCATTAGAGACGGAGGCTATGCAACGACTCGGTCGGCCAGTGCTCGTGGGCTGTCGTACGATCGCGGAAAGCGCCGCAATTGCCGAAGAATTCAAACGACGACGCATTTCGCATCGGGTACTCGATGGCCGGCAAACCGAAGCGGAAGCGGCGATCATCGCCGAAGCCGGCCGGAGCGGTATTGTTACCATCGCGACGAACATGGCCGGTCGCGGGACCGATATTCGTCTTGGTAAGAGTGCGAAGGATTGCGGCGGCCTTCATGTCATCGGCATCGAGCGCAACGATTCGGCGCGCATCGATCGGCAACTACTAGGTCGTGCCGGAAGACAAGGAGATCCCGGCTCGGGCCGCTACTTCGTCGCCGCTTCCGATTCGTTGATCGCAAATGATCCGAAGCTGATCGCTTCGATGGTTCAATCCGCCGAAGCAAACGGCGAGGCTCACGGCAACTTCGAGCAGCAATGGACCGAATGCAGGCGCGTCGTCGAGCTCGATGCTCTCAAGCGACGAGCATCTATAGAACAACGGTATTTACGACGAGCGGACTCGACGACCATTCTGCTCGGATAAGAGGTTTCGTTCAATCATGATGAGACTAAGGAAACAAAGCATGTCGCTACGATTCTTCGACACGATTCTCTTGCTACAGTTGGTTGTAGCAGCGCAGGCTCATGCCGAGACGTTCGAGAGTTTTACGGAACCTTCACGAACGATCGACGTCGCTCCCGCCGAGACGGGAGTCGTCGCCCGCGTCGAAGTTCGCGAGGGAGATCGTGTCCGCAAAGGTCAAGTACTGGCATCGCTCGACAAGGAAGTTCTGTTGATCGCTCGCGAAATCGCCCAAGCGTCGGTCGATGCGACGGGCCGCAAGGATGCGGCGCGAGCCGAAGCGGAATTGCGCAAGACTCGACTCGACAAGATTCGTACGCTGCGCAGCTCAGGCCATGCCGCCTCCGAAGAAACGCAACGGGCGGAGATGGAGCACACAGCGGCAAAGGGACAGCATCAGTCGCTCGAAGAGCAGGCGATCGTCGACCGGCTCGAAGTCCGGAAGATCGACTCGATGATCGAACGGCGACTTGTTCGGAGCCCGATCGACGGCATCGTCACGCACATTCACTATGATCACGGAGAGTTCGTCACTCCCATCGCGCCGACCATCGTTACGGTCGTACAGCTCGATCCCCTTCGTGCCGTATTCAATCTACCGCAGTCGGCCGCTCGCGCTTTGAAGCCCGATGCGACGGTTGTGCTGAATTTTCCCGAGGAAGAAGAAGGAGTTCCGGGGAAAGTGGAATTCATCGCGCCGGTAATCGATGCGGATAGCGGCACCGTGCGTGTGAAAGTCCTTATTGATAACATCGATCAGACACGCCTGGCTGGTCGACGTTGCACGCTCCGTCTCGACGAAGTGCCGGCGCAACAACCGACCGCACCGCAAATCGCGAATCCTTAAACAGACTCAGAACATCATGATTCCGACTTTTATTCGTTCTGATCGACGCCACGATTCGGCAGTTCAGCAACCGAACGACGACTTACGCCGGAGCCACGACACTTCAGCCGCGCTTTTGGAGCTTGCGAAGCAGTTCGTTATCGCCACGGACGATGAAACGGCTTGCCGATGCTTGGCGACAGGCTTGAAAGAGCTGGGGAATTTAGAATCCGTAGCGATCGGTTTAATTGCGGGCTCCCGATGTAGGCTCCGCGCTATCTCCGGCATAGCGACGATCGAGTCGAATGCCCCGAACGTGCGAACTTGGGAAGCGGCACTTACCGAATGCGCTACAACAGCCAACTTCAGGCTGGATTCGGCAACCGAGGCAATGACTTCCGTCGACGGAACTCAGGAACGGCCTTGGTGCCTTCCTCTGAAATCCGGCGATGGCCGTGTTTTCGGTGCGTGTGCGATAGTACTTCCAACGGCACTCGACGACACAGCAAATCGATCGTACCTACGAACGGTCGTCGACGTGCTCGGTCCACTCTTCGCTACGGCGATGCAGGCGCGCCGCTCTTCGGCGTTGGTTGTCAGCTTGAAACGAATCGGCAATGCCATTTCCGGCCGTCGACGCTGGGCCATCGTCGTTTGTGCAATGATCGCGACGATGATCACTCCCTTGCCTTTCACCGTCCGTTGCGATTGCGAGCTACAACCCAAGCAACAACGTGTCGTTGCGGCCCCTTTCAATGCCGTTTGGCGGCAAAGCCACGTTCGACCGGGCGATTTCGTCACGGAAGGTCAACCGCTCGGTCTTCTCGACTCGTCCGAGTTGCTGAGAGAACTTGCTGCGGCGACGGCCGATCGAGATCGAGCCGCTAAATCGAGCGACGTGAATGCCGCTGCCGGAAAAACGGCTGCCGCACAAATCGATCGTTTGGAAGTGCGACGTGTCGAGGAACGAAGGTCTCTACTCATGCGCCGTCTGGAAAATATCGAATTGAAGAGTCCGATTACGGGAATCGTGATGAGTGGCGAATGGGAACGCGCGGAAGGGGCCCCGATCAAGCAAGGAACCGTGCTCTATGAGATCGCGCCGCTAGATCGAATCGTCGTCGAGACATTCGTTGCCGAAGGCGAGATCGAACGCCTGCGGCCGGGCTCCTCGGCTACCGTGGTACTAGATGCTCGGCCTTACGAGAACTATACCGGTACGGTCGAGCGCATCTATCCCCGAGCGGAGATTCACGACGACGCGAACGTTTTTATCATCGAAATCACACTGGATAATCCCGACCGCGTCCTGCGACCCGGCATGAAAGGACACGTTTACGTGGAGACGGAAACTCGTTCGATAGCGAAGCTATTCACCGATCGCTTTTGGCCGACATATGCTTGGATGAGTTGGTAACGTGAGTATGAAAATCGGTTCGCCCTCATCTCCTGCGACGCAAACTCACATTCTTCATCCGGAACGGCTCGTCGTCGCCGCTCGTCGCGACTTAAGGGTTTCGACTCGACACGATCGCGGCGAGCTTTTCTACTTCGTCGAAGATCCGTTACGAAACAAATTCTTCCGCTTAGGAAAAGCGGAGCATGCGCTATTCTTAGCACTGGACGGAACGCGAACGCTGGCCGAAGCCGCGGCCCACACGGCATCGGCGTCGGGCTCACAAGCTCTCACGCAAGACGAAGCAGTCTTGCTCGGGGAGTGGCTTGTACGATCAGGCTTGGCATCGAGCGACATCGGTCTTGCCTCACGTAGTCCGACGATGTCACAAGTCCCGACAAGACATGACCGGTGGAATCTTTGGTCGTTTCGGATCACGCTGGGAAGTCCCGACCGTGCGCTGGAAACCCTGGACCCGTTCGGTCGATTTCTCTTCGGGCGAACATTTCTCGTGCTCTGGTTCGCGATTCTCGCAGCGGCGCTGCTGCAAGCGTTAACGGCTTGGCCGATGCTTGCGAAAAACTCGCCCATCGACTGGGGTTGGCAAGGTGCTTTGTCGCTCTTCGCGGCTTGGTGCGGCCTCAAGATTTTGCATGAACTAGCACACGCGATCGCTTGTCGACGGTTCGGCGGCAACGTCGGCAACGTGGGACTCGCATTCGTGCTGGGAATGCCGTCGCCGTTCGTCGACGTATCGACGATCTGCCGCGTGCCCGACAAGTGGAAGCGGATCGTCGTCTCATTGGCAGGGATTTACATCGAGATTTTCGTAGCGGCGCTGGCGATGATCGCCTGGAGTGCTTTTGAAGATCCCTTAGTAAGGCAAGGAGCACTCGCCGTCGTCTGGGCTGCAGGAATCGGATCGGTGATTTTCAACCTGAATCCGCTCATGCGATTCGACGGGTACTTCGCACTCTCGGATGCCATGGAGATGCCTAACCTATCCGCCGTCGGCCAAGAGGAATCATGGCGGCTTCTACGACGTTTCTTGTTCGGTATCGACGAAGCGGAGATCTCCGCCAAGGGACGTCGCCCCGCCTGGGTTGCCTGGTACGGCATCGCGGCGATGCTGTGGCGCACGTTCGTTCTCGGCTCGTTGTTGCTACTAGCGATCGCGAAGCTAGGAGCATTCGGAACCATTTTTATTTCGATCCCTCTATTTCTCGCTTGGTTAGCAAAGCGCCGAACTCTCCGCCGTTCCCTAATCCGAGGTGGAGCAAACGTCGGTAGGAATCGACAACGGCAAGCCGCGACCTGCACGGCACTCGGGCTGCTCTCGGCGATCTTGTTCTACTGCTTAGATCCAAGCACGAAGGAACTCGCAGCGGTGGTCGACTATGAACCGCTCGAAGTCGTGCGAGCGGGCACAGCCGGATTCGTTCGACAAGTCTTCGTATGTGATGGCGAGCAAGTCTTCGCGGGACGTAAGATCGCGGAATTAGACAACGCCGAATTGCTTGCCGAGATCGGTCAAGTCGAACTCGCGATCGAACAATCCACGATTCGCTCGCGCATGCATCGGCAAGCTAAAACAACCTCGAAAGAGCAAACGGAGCGATTGCAACGCCAAGTCCTCGAAACGGAGTTGCGGGAGCTTCATCACCAAAGAGAAGGCCTGACCATCGTCGCCGCAACGGACGGAACGATCGTCTCGCGAGGCATCGATCGCTATGTGGGGCTACGGTTGGAAAAAGGGGATGAGATCGCCTCGATCGCCGGCGACTCAGCGAAAACGCTTAAGATTGCCGTGCCGCAACGCTTGGTGACGGCGATCGCGAATGCCGAGGATCGCACTGCGGACGTCCTGATTCACGGACATCGAAAACCGGTATCGATTCGTTTGGCGACGTGCGACCCTCAAGCCTCGACGCGCTTGATCCACCCGGCGATGAGCGTGGAACATGGTGGCATGCTGAGCATACGCCGGCGGGAAGCGACGCCGGACGAAGCCGGAGAAGGCAAATCAAGGAACCGCCGCGATACGACGATCGCGGAAACAGTAGAACCTTGTTTTCAGATGACGGCGCGAGCGGATGAAGAAACGCTGCGAGATGTGGCCGCCGGCCGTACGGCAATCGTGAAGGTTCGCATTCCATGGCGAAGCGCGCTCCACGATTATTGGTCGCGCTCCTCGGCTTGGCTGCATCATCCGCAAGCGGAATGAAGCCCTCCATATATGCCTGACGGCAATAGAGGATCATCCACGCTTCGGTCGTGGAATGCGGGTGCCACCGCCGCCCCCTTTGCCTTTTCCTTTGCGACGTCCTTTTCCCTCGCTCGCAGTCTCGGAGATGATCGCAGCCGGCTTGCCCATATGCCCCTTCATCTTGTCGATCCGGTCTCGAATGTTCGCTGCACGTTCGAAGTCGAGCTCATCGGCGGCGGCAAGCATCTCGGCTTCCAACTCCGCGATGTATTCTTCCGTAATGTATTGCGTCTCGTCGGTGCGACCTACCGCGGCATTGGCTTCCGCATGCGCCGTCTGGAGCGATTCGATTCCTTGACGAATCGATTTCCGCACCGTTTCCGGCGTAATGCCGTGGGCGATGTTGTACTCATGCTGGAGCGTTCGGCGGCGCGAGGTTTCTTCGATCGCTCGCTGCATCGACTCTGTCACCTTATCCGCATACAGCAGCACCTTCGCGTTGACGTTACGTGCCGCACGACCGATCGTTTGCATGAGGCTCGTCTCGCTGCGAAGAAAACCTTCTTTATCGGCATCGAGAATGGCGACCATCGACACTTCGGGCAAGTCGAGCCCTTCGCGCAACAAATTGACACCGATCAAAGCTTCGAAACGCCCCTCGCGCAGGTCGCGTAGATGCTCGACACGCTCGAATGCGTCGAGTTCGCTATGCAGCCATTTACACTTAACGCCATGCTCATTGAGGTAGTACGACAGGTCTTCCGCCAGACGCTTCGTCAACGTCGTCACAAGCACGCGCTCGTCGACGGCAGACCGTAGCTTGATTTGCTCGAGCAAGTGCGGCACTTGCCCGCGCGCGGGTAGCACTTCGATGATGGGATCGAGCAAGCCGGTCGGACGAATGACTTGTTCGACGACTTCACCGCCGGTTTTCTGCATTTCGTAAGGGCCGGGAGTCGCCGAGACGTAAACTCCTTGTCGGAACTTCTGTTCCCATTCTTCGAACTTGAGGGGGCGATTATCGAGGGCGCTCGGCAAACGAAAACCGTGTTCGACCAGCGTCGTCTTACGACTTTGATCGCCGGCGAACATGCCCCGAATCTGCGGCACCGTCACGTGCGACTCGTCAACGACGAGGAGAAAATCCTTCGGAAAGTAATCGAACAACGTTTCGGGTGCGGCGCCGGCAGGCCGGCCCGTTAGGTGTCGGCTGTAGTTCTCGATGCCCGGGCAGTAGCCGACTTCCATCATCATCTCGATGTCGAAACGTGCGCGAGCGTTCAGACGCTGCGCTTCGAGGAGCTTCCCCGTGTTGCGAAGCTGCTCGAGCCGCATCTCAAGCTCGGCCTTAATCCCGTCGATCGCTTGCTCGATCTTCGATTCGGGCAAGACGAAGTGCTTGGCGGGATAGATGAAGATTTCGTTTTGTTGCTGAATCGTCTCGCCGCTCGTGGGATCGACATACGAGAGCGATTCGACCTCATCTCCCCAGAACTCGATGCGGTAGGCAAACTCTTCGTACGCCGGCCAGAGTTCCACGCAATCGCCTCGAACCCGAAACTTCGTTCGCTCGAAAGCGTAGTCGTTGCGCTCGTACTGAATCTCGACGAGCCGACCCAACATTTCATCGCGGTCGACTTGCTGCCCACGCGTGAGCGAGACCATCATCGCTTTATAATCCTCGGGCGAGCCGAGGCCGTAGATCGACGACACGCTCGACACGATGATCACATCTTTACGACTGACGAGTGCGCTTGTCGCGGCCAGTCGCAAGCGGTCGATCGCCTGATTGATCGACGCGTCTTTTTCGATGTAGATATCACGCTGCGGGATGTAGGCTTCGGGCTGATAATAGTCGTAATAGCTGACGAAATAATGAACGGCGTTCTCCGGAAAGAACTCCTTAAATTCGCCGTATAGCTGCGCCGCGAGAGTTTTATTGTGCGAGAGGACGAGTGTCGGGCGGCTGATCTCTTGAATGACGTTCGCCATCGTGAACGTCTTGCCGGAGCCGGTCACACCCATCAGCACCTGCTCGCGTCGGCCCGCACGTAGCCCCTCGATAAGCGATGCGATCGCTTGCGGCTGATCACCTGCCGGCTGAAACGGGCTATGCAGTTTGAAGTCCACGAGTGTCTTTCTCCGTAACGTGGCGCTTGCCGAGGTCTCCGGCGACGACCTCTCTCGACGCAGGCCTTCTCCGTGCCGACCCATCAGCATACGGCATTCGTCGGTGCGGCGCGAAGGGGGAGTTTCGCGAAGCATTGCGGAAGGAAATTCGCATCGATTCCGCTTTAAGAAATGGCGCGTCGACGCTAATCGAATCTTACGTGCGGACGAAGCACTTCCAAGGTCTTGCGACCGATCCCTTTCACTTGCAGCAGGTCGTCGAACGATCGAAATCTTCCATTTCGTTCGCGGTGTTCGATCAACCGCCGCGCCAGCATCGGGCCGACCTGCGGCAACTCGCCGAGTTCGGCGACATCAGCCGTATTGATATCGACGACAAAGCGGACGGCGCGCGGGCTAAGATTGGCCGCAAGCCGCTCGTCGGCATTCACTAAGTGTCCCGTCGGGCCGCCGGCGCGGAACCAGCGAATGCCCAAGCTTGCGATCGCAACGACGAGTAAAAGCGCCAGAGCCGCTTGATCGCTGCGGCGCAGGAAACGTCGACCTCGAACTTCGCTTTTTCCTTCGCTCGACATCACGATGACGCTCTCGACATGACGCCTTCCGTTGCTGCGGTTATGATCCACGTATTCTATCCGAACAGGAGCGTAAGGAAACGATGCCTCGCAAAGACTACCGCGACGTTCGCTGGGACGCCCAACTCGAAGACGATCTTCGGCAACTCGTACGTCTCGCCGTGCGCGAAGACCTCGATCGGCATCACGACTGGACGACGGCGCTCTTGGTGGATGAGCAGGCCGTGAGCTTCGCGGCGGTCGTGGCGCGCAAGCCGGGGATCGTCGCGGGTTTGCCCGGCGCAGCGATTACGCTCGCGGAATACGACCGACGGATCGAATGGCGGCCGCTGGTCGAGGATGGCGCATACGTCGTCGCGGGAACGACGCTGGCCGAACTACGTGGCCCCGCGCGCAGTTTGCTTACGGCAGAGCGTCCGATGTTGAACTTGCTCGGCCGCCTTTCCGGAATCGCCACGCTGACACGCCGCTACGTCGATGCGGTCGCCGGAACGAAGGCCCGAGTTTACGACACCCGTAAGACGATGCTCGGTTGGCGGCGTGTCGAGAAGTATGCCGTGCGCATGGGAGGGGGCTGCAATCATCGGGTCGGATTGTACGACGGCATTTTGATTAAAGACAACCATTTGGCTCAAGGAGGAGCGCACGTCGGAGCAGAGCAGGGGAGCGCACAACGTTACACGCCGGCCGAAGCGGTCGCACGTGCCAAGCAATTCATCACGCAGCGATTGCTTGAGCTACCGCTGGAGAAAGATTATTGGGAGGCGATGCTCGTAGAAGTCGAAGTCGATAGTCTCGCTCAGCTCGATCTCGTGTTGCCGGAACTGCCCGACATCGTCCTGCTCGATAACATGCCGCCGGCCATGCTTGCCGAAGCGGTGCGACGACGCGACGCCGTAGCTCCCTCGGTGGAACTAGAAGCCTCGGGCGGAATCAACCTTGCGACGATTCGCGCCGCTGCCGAAACGGGCGTCGAGCGCATCAGCGTCGGCGGACTCACGCATTCGGCCGACTGGTGGGACGTCGGTCTCGACTGGCTGTAGCGATCGTAGCGATCGAATCGCTCGCAAGCCGCTCGTGCGCATCGAAGCGTACCTACTTCTTCTACCGTCGGGCAGCTTTGCCTAGGCGTTGCTTTTGACATCGCTGCACCACGACCTAGGTTTGCATGTGTCGGAACCTTGGGGAGGGGACCGATGCACGGCACGGCGAGGACGAGCATGACGCTTGAGGGGACCTCGCCGTGCCTCTTTTATTTCCCGCGTCTGCGGAACGCCCGGACGCCGCACGAGAACTTCCCATGCATCCAATCGACCGCAAAACGCGAATCGGCTTCACGCTCATCGAGACCGTCACGGCGTTGACGCTCGCTTCGGTCGCCGGTGTAACGATTCTTGCCAGCCTCGCCACGACGACCGGAGCATCGCAAGATTCGCTCGACCGCGTCGTCGCTCTCGGACTCGCGCAGCAATTGCTCGACGAAGTCTCGGGAATGAAATACGTCGAAGCTCCCGGCGGGGAATACGATACGCCGATGGGGCCCGGCAGCCCGGAAATCAGTGCCGGAGCACGTAAGCAGTTCGACGACATCGACGACTATAACGGCATCGCGACGACCCCACCGACCGATCGTTGGGGAATACGACTCGGGACGGACGACGGCAAACAATCGACGCGTAACACCAACTTTCAGATTCCTGCGACGTTTCTCAACGGCTGGAAGCAGCAAGTCGACATCAGCTATGTCAGCGACTCGAATCTTTCGACCGTGCTCACAAGCGGCTCGTCGAATCATCGCTTGATTCGCGTGCGGATTATCGTTACCGAAACAGACGGCAGCGTCACCACGCTTGCCGACTTATCAAGGGTGGTTGCCAATGTCCCGGCAGGCTGACCCTTCTCGCATCGCGATTCAGTTGCGAATTCGGCCGCGAAACCGAGCGTCGCGACGTCGTGCCATGACGTTGCTTGAGTTGATGCTCGCGATGTCGATCTCGGCGATCATGGTAGGCTCGCTTTCCGTCCTGGCGTCGGCGACGAGACAAACGGCCGAGTTTAATCAAGGCCAGTCCGATTCCGTACAGCATGGACGAGTCGCGATGCAACGGATCTCGCGCGCCGTGGCAGATGCTTATGCCACGGAGACTTATCCCGGCGTGGTGGTCGTCGACACGACCGTCGGCTCGTATCGCTATCCGGATACGGTCGTCATCTGGCGACCGGCCGGTGGCGTGCCGGCAAATCCAGCGGGGCCGCCGCTCATCAAAGAACTCGTCATCTTCAGTCCCGACGCGACCGATCCGGGCCTGCTGCTGGAGATCACCGCTCCGACCGACACGCGCACGATCCAACTCAACGACGCTTCACTTAACACCACCTCGGGACGTACGACCATCACCGGCATTAAAACGGCCACCACGA
This sequence comes from Planctomycetia bacterium, assembly GCA_021413845.1. Taxonomy (NCBI): domain Bacteria; kingdom Pseudomonadati; phylum Planctomycetota; class Planctomycetia; species Planctomycetia bacterium. The sequence continues at coordinate 99,462 of JAIOPP010000057.1, forward strand.
GCGTGAAGACTCAGATTACCTCGCGAATAAAAACCGCAAGTGCCGCAACAGCCACGGGTGGTAACACGACGAGTTCGTTGCGCGCGGCGATCCGATTCGAATGCGAACTTCATCCTTCCACGGCGGAAATGACGTCGTTTCGTGCCGGGTCGACGGCTTGGACGGACCTTTCCTGGCCGCAAAGTATTTACAGCTCCTCGTTCGGATTACGCCAGATTTGGCTACGGAGCGAGATTCAATTAATGGGACAAGACAAGAGTTTCGACGGCACTTATACCGCCGCGACGGCCGTATTGCCGTTCTTCGGTTCGGCAACCAACTATTACAATCTGAACAAATAACGGTCTCGCCGACCCTCGGCTACTCGCATGCCTCTCGAACTTTCCAACACGTCGAAACCAGCGGCCTACACGTCCGCTCGCGCGCGCGGTCGTTCGGTGTCGGGCTCTCGGTCCGGTATTGCGATCGTGCTGGTGCTTGCAATGATCGCGATGACGATGGCCGTCTCTTATTCGATGCTCCGCTCGCAAACGGCGCAGTTGAAGAGTTCCGCCGGCAGCGAACTGCGCATCGATGCCCGACAAGCGGCCCTGAGCGGACTTTCAGCGGCACTGCGAAAAATGAATCAAACGAGTTGGAGCGGTGCCGACTCGACCCTCACCGGCACGATCAATTCGAGTCAAACTTATACGGCAACCTACACGACCGGCGACGATAGCCTCGCCGTTACCGATGCGCAAGCCGCCGATTGGCCGTATCGCGTAACCATCTTATCGACCGGCTATGCGACCGACACATCCGTTTCGACGGTGCCGACGACTTACAAGGTTCAAGCGGTCGTGGATTTGGTTCCGAAACAAGTCGCAACCAATCCGACACCATGGGCCGGTATGCAATCGTATGTGCTCTACCAAACCGGCACCGACGACTTATCGGTTCAGCTGCCGTTGAAAGTCGATGGACCGGTTCGATTCCAAGGGAGCCTCACGAACTTCTGCACCACGTATCCTTCGCCGACCGCCTGTCGCGCACAGTATCTCTCCGATCTCAATTTGATGCGCACCAAAGGGTACGGCGATCATCGACCGTTTACCGGACCGATCAGCCTGCCGACGGCATCCACCAGTACGACGATTCGCAGCCTGCTGACGAGCAATCTCGGCTTAACGGTTACTAATCTCGCGTCGTCGTCGAGCACGGGCTGGAATGCGCCGAGTTCGATGTCGACGTATCAACTCTATCCCGGCGGCAGGGCTTATACGATCCCGACACTGGCGACGACGGTAAGCGGTATTTCGCTACAGCCCGACCCACGCGACAACCCGGCCGGACTTTTCTTCCGGAACGGAGATGTGACGCTAGGTAACAACACGACGATCGTCGGCACGGTCATCAGCACCGGCAAAGTGAAATTCACCGGGGTAAATGTCTCCGTACAAGGACCGACCTTGCCTGCGCTCGACGGCTCTTCGACGACGTTCCAACTGCCGGCCGTCATCGCAACGAGCGATATCGTTTTGTCCGACGGAGCATCGGCCACCGTGCGTGGCACGGTGGCGACGTTTACAAAGTTCAGCGCTTCGGGTGGATCGGAAAGTTCAAAGTTCGATCTGCAAGGAAAGTTGATCTGCAAGCAACTCGAAGTACTTTCGCGCTCGGAGTGGAATCTAGGAACTTTCTGGTGGTCGCTGGCTTGGGGTTGGTACAACGATCAATTGTCGGACCCCAACCCGCAAAAATACTTGCCCGTTTATATGCAAGGCTGGAGCATGCATTATGCGCCGCAAATCACGATCGCCGCCCCGACGACGACTTCCTCGACGCAACAATGGTTCACCGCCGGTAGCCCGCTCTATGCCGTGGGCACCGGTGATGTCGGTTTAAGATGGTCCGTAATGCGAATGAAAGAGATCCCTTAATCGAAGGAGCGACGAATGCGTACGCACCCGTTTATTTCCGCCGCGATCCCCAGCACCGCGATTGCAGTCGTTTGTTGCGTGCTAGGCTTTCAACAGACGGGCTCCGCGCAACCGAAACCTCCGCACGAGCCGTTTGCCAACAGCGTCGCGCAGCAAGCGGAAATGATTCAAGAACTGCGTGAGATTAATCAGCAATTGAAAGAACAGAACGCGTTGCTGAAAAGCGGCACGTTGCACGTCGTTATCGACATCGCTAAGAAAAAATAGCCATGAACTCAGCCGCCCGGACATCTCGATCTGGCTACACGCTCGTCGAGATTATGATCGCAATCTCGATCATGGGCATTATGGCCGGCGCGGCGATTCCGCTGTTCCAACCTAATGTCGCGGTTCAGCTCGAATCGACGGGTCGCATCATTGCCGCGGATCTTGCTCAAGTACGTGACTTAGCGGTCTCGAACAACAGCAACTACCGCCTGACGTTCGATCTCGCAGAGAACCGCTACTATCTGGAATATTCGGGCACGAACGCCGCACTCGCGACTCTGCCCGCGACGATTTACCGCGACGCATCGAATACCACCACACGCCGATACACCGACCTCGACGATCTGCCGCAACTCGGCACAAGCGTTAAACTCTATTCCGTCGTCGCCGCCGCTGCTTCTCCTACAAGCATTACGACCCTTGAGTTCGACGCCTTAGGCGCGACGGTGCAAACAGCTGAAACGCTTATCTGGCTTTCGACCGGCTCCGGAGACGGAGTTCGCTACGTCTGCATCCATGTCGATCCGATTACCGGACTGGCCCGAGTCGACGACATAACCGGCATTTATCCGTACGGATCCGGTTCCGGGAGCTAGAGTTTCGCATTCCTCGCGGTTCGCTCAGGCGGCGGCACGGCAGTAATCGCGAATAGGCGGGAGTCGGAAAGGTTCGTTCGTATGGTTTCATTGCAAGGATTTCGACGCGTCGGCCCGATCGGCATCGACTTGGGGAGCCGTTCCATCAAGCTCGTGCAGATGAACGGCGATCGTACGCGCATCCTCGAATCGGTTCGCTGGGATCTTCCGATCGAACCGGCCGTCGACGCCGATGAACAACTACGTCGCTGGACGAAGGCGCTGGTCGATGCGCGCGAAGGCCGCAAGTTTCGCGGGCGCGATGTCGTCGTTTGTTTAGGTGCCCGCGAGCTCGCCGTGCAGAACGTGCGCGTCACGAAACCGGCTTCCGGAGAATTGGAACCGCTGATTTTGAAAGAAATCGGCGATCGCTTCGCGTATCCGATCGCCGAAAGCGACCTACGGTTTCTAGAAGCGGCCGACGTTCGACAAGGAGACACGATTCGTCGCGAAGTCATCGTACTCGGTTGCCATCGTCCGCAGTTGAATCGCTTCATGCAGGTGCTCGACGATTCCGGCCTCAAGCCGGTAGCGGTCGAAGCGGAACCGCAATCCATACTGCGTTGCTACGGCGCTCAATATCGTCGTGATGAGGATCGCGATCAGCGGGCGATCGTCGTGCATGTCGGCAACACGAACACGGCCGTCGTCATCGCGCAAGGGAATGAAATCCTCTTCATCAAATACATCGAGCTCGGCGGCAAACATTTCGACGAAGCCGTGGCCCGGACGCTCAAAATGGAGTTACCTGCGGCTTGGGCCTTGCGTCGTAACAACGGCGATCGACGCACGGAATTGCAGGATGCCGAGATCGCACGGAGCGTGAACGAATCGATTCGTCCGGTTGTCGATCGACTGGCGAATGAAGTCTCGCTCTGCATTCGATATCACAGCGTGACGTTTCGAGGCCAACCGTTGGTGCGATTGGTGCTCGGCGGCGGAGAAGCAACGCAAAACCTCGTCGAACGCTTAGCCGCTCGCTTGGATCTGAAGTGCGAACTCGGTGATCCGTTCCGCAGCTTTCCGACCGCCGCCGGTGCGAGCACGGGTCGTAAATCGCAATGGGACGTCGCCATCGGCATGGCGATGCGTCGTTTCGACGAATAAAGGCGACGCCCATGAAAACAATCGACTTTCTTCCGGAGCGTTATCGCCAAGCGACGAAGCGCAGACGCACTTCGTATTGGCGGCTCGGCGTCACGGTATTGTTTCTCGTAGCCTTTGCTGCAGCAGCCGGTGGATTGTTCCTGATCGAGCGCGATGTACGAGGCCGGTACGAACAAACCAACGCTCTGCATGCCGCGGCGCAAGCCCAGCAGATGCTCGTCGCAAACAAACAACTCGAGCTCACGGAGCTGCGCAATCGTGCCGAGTTGGCAACCTTTCTGCGCCACCCTTGGCCTCGTTCGCGCATCGTGCATGAAGCGCTTGTGAACCTCCCGCAGGAAGTAACGATCGAGCGACTACATCTCCATGTCGCGGAGCGTCCGAAAGTGCGCGTCGCCGAAGCCGCGGCCGCTGTGGAGAGCACGACGCCAAAAATAGCGAATGCGGAATCGGATCTGACGGCTCTGCGCACGGCGCTCGAGGCCGTCGATCTGCTCGTGACCCTCGAAGGGATCACGTTCGATCAACCCGCTCTGCACGTTTATCTTCAAGCGTTGGCGGCGTCGAAATTGTTCGTGAAAGCGGAACTAACGTCGATCGAAGCAGTTACCGGCGACTCCAGCGGCGGCGAAGTCCGCTTCGCGGTGCGCATCGTCGTTCGACCGGGCTGGGGTATGCCCGGAGGCCCGAGCGCTGAGGAAGCGCAACCTGCCGATGAAGAAAAGCCGGCTGATCCGGTCGCCGAAAAAGAAAGTGCCTCTAAAGCATGGGTGGCGGATACCGCATTGCTTCAACGGCCGAACATCGATGCCGGTGGGAGGGTAATACCGTGAAGAAATCTTTTCTCACCGGTGGCTGGGGAGCGATCGTTCCACTGACGGCCGCATTCGGAGTCTATCTGTTCTTCGTGTTCCTGCCGGGCATGAAAGATATTCACCGCATGCGCAGCGAAATGGAAACGAAGGAAATCGTCGTTCAAGTAGCCGCTGCGATTCCCGATCAATTGAAGCAGATCGATCAGGAATTCGTCGACGCGCACCGCTATTTGGAAAAGTGGCGGGGAGTTTCGAACAAGCCGAGCAATATCGCCGAGTTGTTCGGGCGGCTTTCGAATATGGCGAAAGCCTCGGGAGTCGCCACGACCACGTTTCGCCCGGAGACCAAACAAGCCTATGCCACGCTAGAACGGATCCCGCTCACCCTCGGTTGCCGGGGGACACCGGAGCAGGTGCAAACATTGCTATCGTCGATCGAGTTGCTCAATCAGCGACTCTGGGTCGATGACGTAACGATCGAACGCAGCCGGCAGGACGGGAAGTCTGTGACGTGCGAGTTAAAACTGGCAATCTTTGCCGATAATTTTGAGATTTCGGATTAGGTCGAGCCTACCAATTACCGATACATGAGGGGCCGGAGTCGGACGATCGCCGTTCGCCGGTATGAACGATGAGTGTCGCCAAGCTATCGAAGCAACTCAAGCGTGAGCTGAAAGCGAACCCGCAAAAGGCGGGAATGCTCGGCTTGCTCTGCGCCGTGGCTGCTTACTTTTGGGGCCCGCTCGTCTTCAAGTCGGAAGAAACGAAGAAGCCGGCACCTGCCGTTGGAGCGGCGCCCGTTGCAGCGACTGCAACGGCGCCTACCGGACCGCAGTCGCCGACTGCCGGTACACCACGAATGGAGTGGCGTGTTTTATCGAGTCGGTTGCAAGCCGATCCGCTGATGCGGAGCGTGCCGGGCAAGTCGGCGAACGATGAATTGCGAAACCCGTTCGGTGCCGCCGTGAAGAAGAAAGAAGAAACGAGTGAAGACGACGTGGCCGCCTTGCTCGAAGAAGCCGCAGCTGCGGGACTCTTCGACGAGGAAAAACCCGCTCCGTCGATCAAGATGAGTGCCGCCGCTTTGAACACCTATCCCTTGACGCTGACGAGTACGTTGGTCGGGCCGAGAGCTCGAACCGCGGTTATCAACGGCAAGGCTTACGTGCAAGGAGCGGCGATCGGACAAATCAACGAGGTAGAACTGGTTTTGGAAACGGTCGACCCACGCTCTGCAACGGTCGCTTGGAACGGAGCTCGACGCGAGCTACGCATTCCACGCCCGGGAGAAAGAGTGGCCGGCGACGACTCCGAAACAAATGACGCGAAAACGAAGGCCACGGAAGAAAACGGCGATTCGTCGAGTGAAACGGAAACGAGCGAAGATGTGTTTCGCGCCATCCTTTCGAATTCAGGCGTGAAAGATACCGGCTCGAATCAAGTAGTGAATCCGACGCAGTAGCGTCGGCATTTTCGAAGCGACAGCAACGTCAAGGAAGACGTATGAAGACACTACTACGCTTAGCACTGTTGTCGTTGTGCGCCTCGGGCGGCGTATTGATCGCCATCCATCTCGCTACGAAGCGACCAGCCGAAGTCGCTGCCGTCGCCGCTCCTTCTACGGCGCCTCAGCCGACTGAAAAGCCCACCGACATCGAGACGACGGCACCGAGCGCCTCCGAATCGCAACGCATCAAGGCCGTGGCCAACGCACAGCGCTTAGCGGCACGCGTTCCACGGTTCGAGTTGATCCAGCCTCGAGTCGCTGCCGAGTATCAGCCCGAGACGCGCAACACACGCAATCCGACGGAAGCCCGAGCGCCGCAGTATGTAGCACAAGCTCCGGCGACGGATCCGAACGCCGGCCTTGGTGCCTTGCTTAACGTACTCCAGCAGAGCCAAGCCAATCCCCAGAACCAAGCCGGCCCGGGCATCTCGCCGACACAGACTCTCGATCTGTTGAAGATGATCCAGAATCGGAGCGAGCAACACAACCAAGAAATCCAAGCGCTCCAGGCACAAGCCGCAGGGTTGAAACCACCGGCCGCGACTCCGCCTGCCAACGGGCCTGCATTGGGTGCCCCGATCGCGCCACCAGCGGCCCCCGCACCGGCACGGCTGGAAGAAGCTTTGCCGACCGATAGCAAAACCGTTGAAAACAAACTCGATGCAACAGGCCGAGCGGCCGAAATTACCGTCTCGCCAGGTCCGAAGGGGGAGATGGTCGATGCCCCCGGCGCGGTCGCTTCCGAAGGAGACGGCCGGCTCACGATCAATGCCCGCGACGTCGACATTCGGATTTTGCTTGAGCAACTTGCCGAACAAGCGGGCCTGAACATCTTGGCCGGTCAAAGCGTGGTTGGTGCGGTGAGTCTTAATCTGCAGCATGTCGGCGTCGAAGATGCACTCGACGCCATTCTCAAGCTCACTCGCTTCGTTGCTCGCCGCGACGGTGAGTTCTACTACATCGGCACCTCGGAAGATTTCGTGGCGATGGAGAAGGCGCAAGACCGCATCAGCACGCGCGTCTATCGGCCCAACTATATCAATGCGAAGGAATTGGCGACGGTGCTCACTCCGCTACTGACTCCGGTCACCGGCAAGATCAGCATCACGGCCCCGGCCCATATCGGCATCGCTTCCGATACCGCACAAGCCGGCGGCGATTCCATGTCGCAACAAGATGCCTTGGTCATTCAAGACTACGACAACGTTTTGGGGCAAATCGACCAAGTCGTGAAGGATCTTGATCGTCGGCCCGCTCAGGTTTCGATCGAAGCGATGATCGTCAGCGTAACGCTCAACGACGCCAACAGCTTCGGGGTCGACTTCCAAGTGTTGCGCGACAAGCAGAACGTCCGCTTCGGTTGGGGAAGTCCGCGACAGGCTCCGCTCGAAGGTGGCGGAACGGTCGATCCGACGACCGGCGGCCAAGTCGGCTCGTTCCAGTTCGACACCGGCGGCCTTAAATTCGCGTTTCTCGACGACAGCCTCGGCGTGTTTCTTAACGCGCTCGAAACGGTCGGCGATGCCAACGTCATCGCGTCGCCGAAGCTGCTTTGCTTGAATAAGCAGAAAGCGGAAATCTTGATCGGCCAAAAGCTCGGCTACATCAGCACCACCGTCACGCAAAACTTCTCCACGCAGAACGTCGAGTTTCTCGAAGTCGGAGCTCAGCTGCGTCTGCGACCGTTCATCTCCAGCGACGGCCTGATCCGCCTCGAAGTCCATCCGGAACTTTCCGAAGGCTCGGTCGTCGTCAACGGCGGGTTCACGTTGCCGCAAAAGACGTTGACCGAAGTAACGACCAACGTCATGTGTCCCGACGGTTGCACCGTAATCCTCGGCGGCTTGATGCGCGAGAACCTTCGTTCGACGACGACGCAAGTGCCGTTCATGGGGAGCTTGCCCGGCGTCGGGCCGTTGTTTCGCAGTAAGACGGAAAACGTCGAACGAGTCGAGATTCTTATCTTGCTTACGCCGCGCATCGTCAACGACGGGCAAATCGCAGCCGAAGGGGCCAAGTTCGAGGCCGATGCCAAGAACATGGAGACCGCGAAGTTCCATCGCATGACACCGCTCGGCCAAGCCCACCTAGGTCGCGACTATACCGATCGTGCTCGCACGGCGCTCGCGAACAATAACCGAGCCCTCGCACTCCGCTATGCGAAACTCGCCGTGCACTACGATCCGCTCAATCGAGATGCGATCCGTGTGTTGCACGACGTCAACACGGCCGGGGGCGCGACTGCCGTCTCGCAAGGGTTCGGCGTCCAAGCCGTGATCGGCGAGGGCGAAGAGCCCGTGATCGACGGTGAGATGCCGGCGTGGATGTTGGAAGATTTAGGTCGTAGCGAAGGTGTCGTCTTGCCCGAGCATCCAGGCGATCCGGGCGTTCCCGGCCGTCGCACGGATGTCGTTCGTCCCGAGGTGTTTCGAAATGAAAAGCGCAAATAATCGCTTCGTACGAACCTTTGCCTGCGGTGCCGTGGCGCTTGTCGTCGGCGGCTGCGCGGTCGGCGGCGTGCCGCTTTTTAAGAAGTCGGAGAAGACCGAAGAGGCGCTTCCCGACGTGCATCCGATTCGCAAAGAGCGGGCATCGTTGGCAGCGAAGAAGTTCGACGTCGAACGGAACGCCGCCGAATATCAAGCCGCCGCGGCTGAATGGCGCCAGGGGAATTTCAAAGCTTGCCGCGACGGTATCGACAAGATTCTGTATCGCGATCCGGCGCATCGCGACTCTCTCATTCTGCTCGCCGAGTTGGAACTCGAGCATGACCAGCCGGAACTCGCCGTCGACATCTTACGGCGCGGAATTGCTGCGCACCCGAAAGATGGAGAAATGAGCTACAAGCTCGGCCTTGCGCTGGAATCGGCCGGAGAAAGTTCGGAAGCGCTTCATCATTTCCACATGGCGGTTCAACTCGCCCCGCAAGAAAAAAAATTCGCCGATGTCTTCAAACATGCGGAAGAGCACGCCAAACAATCAGCCGCTCAGGATGGCGAACAAGTCGCCGACGGCAAAGTAGCCCCGGCGACGCCGGACGACAACGAGACTTCCGACAATTCCGGTAGCGAGCCGACGATTCAGCTGACCGCCAACCAATCACCGCTGGAGGTCGATCCGCAAAGCTCGACAAAACCATCGTCGAGCGTGTCGTCGCCGATCGAGTTGGCCGTTGCCGACTGGGAAGCGGGACGCAAAGAAGCTTGCGCTAAAACCGTCGGCGAAATCCTCGCCCACGATCCCAAGCACATCGATGCGAACATCTTGCAAGTCGAACTCGATCTCGACGCCGGCCGCAGCGACGAGGCCCGAGCGCGCATCGAACGACTCGCCATTCGCAATCCGCAAAATGCCCAAGTCCGACGAGCCTGCGCGTTAGCCTATGAAGCGTTGGGCGACGCGGCACGTGCCGCCACATCGTTTGCAGCGGCGGAAACTCTGGAACTCGGCGCGATCGAAGACGCTCCCAGGGTCGCGATCTCGGCTCGTGCAAAACGAATCAAGCCGACTTCCATCGAGCCCGCTTCCATCAAAGTGGTATCGATCTCCGAGACCTTACAGCAAGCGACGCCGATGCCGACGGAATCGTTGCAATCGGAATCATCGACCATCGAACCGCCGAATCTCCTGGCCGCCGACACCCTCGCACCGGCGCTGCCGATCTTGGGTCTGGAAGTAGATGAGCCCGAAGCGCCCGTGAAAGCGACCGTTTCCACGGTATCAACGGTTCGCAACTCGGTCGTCGATCGGTTAACCAACACCGGTGCGGTGCCGCGCCGGAGCGCTCAGCAATTACTCGACAAGGGAGAAGTATTTCTTAAGGCCGGACGCTTCGACGACGCCCAACGAGAACTCTCCGCGGCGATTTCCGCGAATTCTTGCGTAGTTAAAACCGCATCGGCCGCGGCCCTAGCACCGTTAAGATACGAACAATCGGCGCTCGCGCTCGATCTTGCGCGGGAGGGTGTTAAGAAATTCCCCGATTCTGCGGGTCTACACCGGATTGAGGGGACCGCGGCGCTCCGCTTGGGGCGGCACCTGGAGGCGGAGGCGGCTTTGCGACAATCGTTGTCTTTGGACAACTCGCAAGCACTGACCTATTTTTTGCTGGGCTCCGTCTACGACCGCCTGGGAAACCAAGAGGCGGCGGACCGGCATTTACGCCAAGCGGCGCGACTTGATCGTCGATACGCTGTGCGAAAATAGTCGCGACGGAGATTCCCTGCCGAACTCGAAGCGCTTGCTTCCGAAGCTGGGCGATGAACCCGAGGGGTTGATCGCTTAAGACTTGGGAACGGAGCGAAACGAGCGGCGGTTTCCAGGGAACCTTCACTACCGTCGTCGACTATGAATAAGAATCGCATCTCGCCGTATGCTTGGCTTATCGCGTGCTTTACGCTGATTGCATGCCTGACCGTGGCAATGGCATGCACGCTCAGGAATTCGCAAGCAGGCTTGCTCCTCTCGATGATCGCAGTCATCGCCGCGGCGGCATCGGGCGGCATCTGCATCTGGACGATTCGGCGCATCTGTCGCGAGCAAGCGATCGCCCGCCGCTATCTGGAACTTCTCGTCCACAGCGACGATCCGGCTCTGGCCTCGATCATTAATCTGGAAGCGCTGCCGGCCGTCGATGAACATTCGACCTGGATGCGGCCGTTGACGCAGATTCGCGACTATCTCGCCTCGTTTCACGAACGCCAAGCCGGTTGGGATGCAACTCGCTCGGCGTTGGAAGTCCGTCTACAACGGACCACGGCGCAGGCCGAACTCATGTCGACCGTCCTGGCGAATATCGGCGAGCCAGTGTTCGCGATGAACGCCTACGAGGAAATCGAACTCGCCAACGAGCATGCGAAGAAGCTCCTGCATTTATCGGACGGCGATGAGAAGCGCCCCCTCTCGAAGATCCTGCCGTGCGGCAAGCTCACCTCGATGGTGAACGACGTGCGTCGTCGCAACGTGCCGACGCAACGCTGCGACGATTTCGAGCTCGACGATGCCGATGGAAACAAACGCTGGTATCGCGCGACCGCCTCGAACTTGCTGGCCGATGTCACGGCAAGCGAACAAGGCTCGGGCGTCGTCGTATTGCTGCGAGACATCAGCGTGCAGCGAGGCATGCAGCAACAGCACGCCGAGTTCGTTTCGGCCGCCAGCCATGAAATGAAAACACCGCTCGCCGGCATCAAGGCTTACGTCGAACTCCTTGCCGACGGCGATGCCGAAGACGAAAGCTCGCGCGAAGAATTTCTCGGCGTCATCAACAACCAAGCCGATCGCCTGCAACGCTTGATCGAAAACTTGCTGAACATCGCCAGAATCGAAGCAGGGGTCGTGAAGGTCAGCAAGCAAAGCCGGGGAGTGAACGAGATCCTGAACGAAGCGATCGGCGTCGTACAACCCTCGGCCGATGCAAAGCATATTACGCTGGTCTCCGACCTCAGCCCGTTATATCTCGGAGCGCTCGTCGATCGAGACATGCTCATGCAAGCGGTAATTAACTTGCTGTCGAACGCCGTGAAGTACACGCCGTGCAAAGGTCGCGTAACGCTCCGCAGCCGACTCGCCGACCAAGAGATCCATATCGAAGTCGAAGATACCGGCGTCGGCCTGAACGAAGAAGATTGTGTGAAGGTGTTCGATAAGTTCTATCGGGTCGACAAAGACAAAAACATGGCCGCAGGGACGGGGCTCGGTCTGCCGCTCGCACGCCATATCGTCGAAGACGTCCATAGCGGGCATCTTACCGTTCGCAGCAAGGTCGGCGTGGGAAGCACGTTCAGCATCGCGATTCCGAATGTGGGACGAAGCGTTTAGTTTCCGTTTGCCGAAGCGATCTTCAAGAGGAGATAAGTCATGAGCAGACACGTTTTACTTTGCGACGACGAGATCGCGATTATTCGCGCAGCGGAAATCAAACTCACACGTGCCGGCTTTCGCGTCACCTGCTGCTCCGACGGCCAAGAGGCGTTCGAGACGATTCAACGAGACAAGCCCGACTTGCTGATCTCGGATTGCCAAATGCCTCGCATGGGAGGGCTGGAGCTTATTCGCCGACTGCGAGCAGACGAAGCGACGTGCGACTTGCCGATCATGATGCTCACGGGCAAGGGCTACGAATTACCGCGTGAAGAATTGCAGACGAAGTACGGCGTGATCGAAATCATCGCAAAGCCGTTCAGCCCACGCGACGTATTGAAAATCGTCGAGAACCTTTTCGTTGCGAGCTCGACATGAACCTTACGACGGAAATTTTCGGCGCTTGCATGGTCGTTCACGCGCCCCAAGACCTGGGACGCGAGCAAGCCGAACGATTTCAGAACTTCCTGCACTCGCTCGAGCGAATTCAGATCATTCTCGACATCGACGACGTCGAGCAAATCGACAGCTCCGGGCTCACTGCACTCGTCGAGACGCAGGAGCATCTTCGTACGCTCGGCGGCGACTTGAAGATTGCGACGGACAGCGCCGTGAATCGGAAGATATTGGAAATCACGCGTATCGACCGGCAATTGGAAGTCTTCGAGAGCGTGATCGACGCAGTGAAGAGCTACCGCTAACCCCCGATATCGTTCAGACGCGCCTCGCAACCACGTTCGCACGCTCCACGCTCGCACGGCATAACCTATGAGTTCTTCTCTTCATCCCGGTGCCGCTCCTGTCAAGCTCGGCGACTTGCTGCTGCGCCACGGGTATCTGACCGAAGACGGGCTGCGCGCAGCCCTCGATCAGCAGAAGAAGGATGGGCGAGGAAAGTTGCTCGGCGAAATCCTCGTCGATATCTCGGCTTGCTCGGAAGATCAGATCGCCGAATGCATCGCGGCGGAATACGGAGTGCCGTTTGCGAAGCTCGAGCTTCGACTTTGCGATCAGAAGATCGTGGAAGTGTTGCCTCGCGAATTCATCGAAAACAACTTGGTGATGCCGCTGTTCGTCGTGCGGAACATCCTCACGCTCGCGCTCTCCGAACCGTCGAACTTGTTCTTGATTGAAGAAGTCGAGAAGCTGACCGGCTTGCGAGTGCAGACCGTCGTGGCGACGGCGAAAGACATTCGCCGAATGATTACGTCGCTGCCGAACTCGAAGGTGTTCGTCATCGACGACATCATCGAAGAATCCCAGTCGGGCGACGTCACGCTGATCGAAGACGCCGTCGAAGATATCAGCGATATGGCCGAAGTGGCCGGTCAATCGCCGGTCATTCGGCTCGTGAACTACGTGATCTACAACGCGGTGAGGGAAGGTGCCAGCGATATTCATATCGAGCCGGCCGAAAAGTGTGTGCGCGTGCGCTACCGGATCGACGGCCGACTGTATAAGTCGCTCGAAGTGCCGGTGACGCTGCTCAGCGCGCTCACGAGTCGCATCAAAATCATGGCGGGGCTCGACATCAGCGAACGTCGGCTTCCGCAAGACGGTCGGATCCACGTCATGCTCGACGGTCGAAAGATCGACTTGCGTTGCAGTACGTTTCCGATGAATCGAGGCGAAAAGACGGTAATTCGCGTGCTCGATACGCGCAGCGTGTCGCTCGTGCTCGAAGACCTCGGCTTCTCGGAAGACATTCTCTCAGGCCTGACGCAATTGATCAAAGCGCCGAACGGCATCGGCCTCGTAACCGGCCCGACCGGCAGCGGAAAATCGACGACGCTCTACGCGATGCTGAACAACATCAGCTCGATGGAGAACAACGTCTGCACGGTCGAAGACCCAATCGAATACAACTTGCCGCTGATCAATCAATTTCAGATTCAAGAGCGCGTCGGGCTGACGTTCTCGAAGGCCTTGCGTACGCTGTTGCGGCAAGACCCGGATGTGATCATGGTCGGTGAAGTGCGCGACGAGGAAACCGCGCGAACCGCAATTCAAGCCGCCCTAACGGGCCACTTGGTGTTCAGCACGCTGCATACGAACGATGCCTGCTCGTCGATCACACGGCTCATCAACATGGGGGTCGAATCGTATTTGATCGGTGCGGCATTAAACATGGTGCTGGCTCAACGGCTGCTCCGGAGAATTTGTCCGAAATGCAAAGCCGCGTACGAGCCGCCTCGCACCATGCGCAAAGCGATCGAAAAGATGGGCTTCGAGATCGACGAATTTTACAAAGGGGTCGGCTGCAAGAACTGCCGCAACACCGGTTACAGCGGCCGTATCGGCGTGCATGAGTTGCTCGTGGTCGACGACGAGATTCGCGACATCGTCGTGACGAACCCCACGGTCGCGGCCGTGCAAGCCGCCGCCAACCGCAAGGGCATGGTCACGCTCAAGCAAGACGGATTCCGCAAGGTGCGCGAAGGAATTACCACGATCGAAGAGGTGTTGCACATCGCCGGCGATATTCGCGACGCCGGAGAAATCATGAGCGGCACGACGTAATCATCGCGGGGCGTGTGAAGATTTTCAGAGTGCTGGTTTCGGAGATGGCTCGTGTCGGCTGCAACATTTGAATACCGCGTTCGCGATGCCCTCGGCAAAGAGCACGAAGGGACCGTCGACGCGCAGAATCAAGAAGACGCCGTGCAGATTTTGCGACGCGACGGTTTTCAAGTGATCGAGATCGAGGAAGGTGGCGGCGGAGGTATCCTCGCGCCGGGCATCAAGCGCACCGACATCATCTATCTCACGTGCCAACTCGCGATCATGGTCGACACCGGCATCACGCTATCGACCGCACTGCAAGGAATTCTCGAGCAAGAGAAAAACCTGACGCTGCGTAAAATTCTCGTCGAGATGCGTAAGTCGGTCGAATCCGGCGGTGACTTCTCCGAGGCACTCGCGAAGCATCCCAAGTATTTCGACAAGACGTACGTCTCGATGATCAAAGTCGGCGAGGCGACCGGAACGCTGGCCGAAATGCTCGAACGGGTCGCGCTCTATCTTCGCAAAGAGATGGAGATGCGCAGCAAAGTAAAGTCGGCGATGGCATATCCCGCCATCATGGCGTTCATTGCGATCAGCGTGACGATCTTTTTGTTGACCTACATCTTGCCGCAGTTCTCGCCGCTGTTCGCGAAGAAGGGAATGAAGCTTCCCGGACCGACGAAGATCAGCATGGCTCTTTCCGACGCGCTAATTCACCATTGGTATTGGTGGATCGCCGGGATCGTCGGACTTATCGTCTGCTACGTGTGGGGACGACGCACGCCGCAAGGCCGCAAGATTTGGGACTCGTTCGTCATCAGTGCGCCGCTCATCGGTAGCGTGACGCGAAAAGTCGTCATCAGCCGGTCGTTGCGAACGCTCGGCACCATGCTCAACAGCGGGCTCTCGATGCTCGAGGCACTCAAGCTCACGGCCGAAGTTTCAGGCAATTACTACTACGAACAACTCTGGCTGAAGGTGCTCGACGAAGTAACGCAAGGAAACGAGATCTGCGAATCGCTTCGGACTAGCAGCCTCTTCCCGCCGATGATCGTGCAAATGATCTCGGCCGGCGAGCAAACGGCGCAACTCGGCCAGGTGCTCGAAAAGGTGAGCAACTACTACGATCATGAAGTGGAATCGTCGATCAAGACGGCCACCGGCATGATCGAGCCGATTCTCATCAGCGTCATGGGGGTCGTCGTCGGCACGATCGGCCTGGCGCTCTTGCTCCCTGTCTTCTCGCTAAGCAAGGCGCCGTAATCGAACGCGGCGAACGCGTTTGGAGATGATCTCTGCTTTCAAGTGCGACGGCTAGCGCATGCGATGCCGCGCACTTGAATTCTCGATACCGGACGCTGCTTATCCGGTGATCGCACGACGCGCACGTCGTTCCGAACGGAGGCGGGCACGGCGACGTGTCTCGCTCGGCTTCTCGTAATATTCCTTACGGCGCATTTCCTTCTTGATCCCGCTGCGCTCTACCAACTTACGGAAACGACGGACCGCTTCCTGGATCGATTCTTTGTCCCGAACAGTCAGCTTTACCACAAATCCTCCTTTGCCTCGGATCGAAACGCCACCCACACTCGACTAGGAACGATTCTAGTATGTGTCGGTAAACACCTTATGTAAAAACAAGATCAGCCGAAAGAACTCGCCAGTCTATCGCTTCGGCAGTTCCGTGTCCACCGCTTAGAGAATGCCCCGGCGAACCCCGAAAAAGAGACGTTCTCGGTCCGAGCAGGGGGTGCCAAGCTCCCTAGGTCGGAATTCTGCATTGCCGGCTGCCGGCATGACGCGGCGTCGAGCCCCCGACGGGCCGAACGCCGGAGACGAGAAACAGGGCGAAGAATCCGCAATATCCGGTCGATGGTTTTCAGAGAGACCCCGCGCGGAGTGTCGCACTTCCTGCTGATCGGCAGGTCATGCGACGCTCTTCCATCATCGCCTTGGCAGAGGTTCCCTCGTGACGCAAGAATCGAACTCCGCGAATCTTCTGGCCGACTTAGAAACACGCCAAGACGAATTATTGCGACTACTCGATGAACTTGAGCAGCGGACGAAGCAGGCCTTGGCAAACCTGCTGGCTCCCGCCAAGCCGGCGATCGCATCAGGTACGCTGCAACATGTCGCGCAGCAGCTCGTCGCCCCGCCACTCGGCAAAGGCGATGTCGCGGCGACGGAACCGCGCGTAGTCGTCGCGGAAAACGCGGCCTCGAAAGAAGAGCCGAAGATCGCGCGCTCGCGGCGGAAAAAAGCGGCTTAACGGCCGCGAGCGTTTGCCGAGCATTCATCCGGTGGCGCGCGGCTACTCATCGCCCGCTTTTTGACCTGAAAATTTGCGGTAGCATCCGCAGCGCTCGGTCTTCTTTCAGGTTCGTAAGACTGTCGCCGTTTTCGAGGTTACTAAGCGTTAACGTCGCTGGATTGCGCTTTCGGCGTTCTGCTTCTAGCGGGAAGCTAAAGCGTGTGCCGCCGAATACCGCGCCGCACCGTGAAGGCCGCGATTATCGCCTCACGAAAAGATGGATTCGCAAAAGGAACAGCGTCCCATGAAAAGTCGCATCGTTTGCTCGCTCATCGTCTCGGCCATCGCGCTCTCGCTCATTGCACCGCAAGCCGCGGAAGCTCGCGGGCGCGGGGCGCCAAGCCCGTTCGTGATGACCCCCGACGGCCTAATTCCGAAGTCGGTTTTCTATCAAGACATGATCCTGATGCCGGGCACGCTCGAAGCCTACCGCCGACAAGAACAGCAATACTACGACCGGATGAACAAGAATAAGAACAACACGGATGCGACGAGAACGACGGGCGTCAGGAATACGGCCGTGAAGCCGACGATCACGAAGAAGAAAAAGTAGCCGCCGACTTCGATACGAAGTATTCGGTAAATGAAACAGGGTGCGCGACTTGAATGTCGCGCACCCTGTTTTCGTTTAACGAACCAAAGCACTTTGCTTAGGTGTTGAGCTTAGCTGCCGGTTCCGGTCGCCGAAGGAGCGACGGCGGCAGGCTTCGTGGTCTCGGTCTTGACTTCCGTCTTCGAAGAGCCGCCGTCCGGCGTGCTCGTCGAGGTCTTGGTTTCGGTCGTCTTCGTGGTCGCGCTGGCGGCCGTACCGGTCGGCTTTCCAGCCTTGTCGTCGCAACCGGTGAACCCGAGGCACAGCAACGCGGCGAGTAGAGCAAACTTCTTCATCTTAAAATCCTTTTCGAAAAGAGTGGGCGATGCGACGGCTGAAATCGTTTTCTTGAAGTCGAGAAAGATCTACACGATGGAGTGCGTCAAAGCGCCGTAACCGTGTTCATCGCTCGAGGTCGAAGATCCGTCGATCTAGAATTAAGAGCCGAGATGGCCCCGGTTTTATTCCCTGATAAAAAAACAGCGGGGGATGAAGCTGAAATGCTGCATCCCCCGCGTGTATGAAATCAACGGCGACTTCCAACGACTAGTGCTTAGCAGCGGCCGAACCGGCGCTACCACCAGCAGCCGAACCGGTCGGCCTGGCAGGCTCGCTGCAACCGGCGACACCGAGACAAACCAACAACGCAATCATGGCAAGCTTCTTCATAGTAATTAACCTTTCGCCTAATCGACCCTACGGCTCTGCTCGCCCGACAGGTCCATCCTGCTAGCGGAAGCCGTAATACATGATCCCCGAGGTACGGGGAATTATTCCCTGAAGAATCAAAATAAATTATGATGCGTAGCGAACGTATTAAAGACCGCCAAGCAATGGGCATCAGTCTAGCGATGCCGGCACCCCGCGCAAAGTATGGGGAGTCGATTCCTCCCGAAATTCTTCCTTATCCAGTCTGCCAATATGATTTCGTTCGATTATTCCGGCTTACGGAATAACCGAGCCCGCTCGAGTCTCTTACCTTAGGGATCGCCATTTTGGACGGTTCGACGAGCGCCGATATCACGCGTCTGGTCGCGGAACATCATGCGGCGGTCTACCGCGCGGCTTTTCGACTTTCAGGGTCGACTGCCGATGCGGAAGACCTAACGCAGCAGACGTTCCTCACGGCTCACCGCAGCCTAGGGCAGCTTCGCGACCAGCGAGCCGCTCTCGGTTGGTTGATGGCGATTCTTCGCAGCTGTTTTTTGAAGGCGTATCGCAAACGTCGTCCCCTTTCGGCCGACCATTGCGATCTGGATCTCGAGCTTTGCGCGGCAAGCATTCCGCCGGAGAGCGAGATCGATGCCGAGCAATTGCAAAATGCGCTCAACGAACTTTCCGCCGACGCGCGTTTGATGCTGACGATGTTCTACTTCGAGGATCTTTCCTATCGCGAGATTGCAGCAGCGACCGACACGCCGATCGGCACCGTCATGAGTCGGCTCTCCCGAGCGAAAGAGCAACTGCGGCGAAAACTGAGCGAGAAAGAAACCACCGAACGAAGCAACTTGAAAGCAAGCGAACCCCGGCTCCCCGATCGCTTTGTGGAAGACGAACTGACGACCCGACGATAGCGACCCAACGATGGCGAACTAAGCGACGATCTCCAGAGCGCGCGATACTTAAGGCAACGCGAAGGGCACGATGGCTGACCGACCCGAACAATCCGCTTCCGATACGCCGCTGACGTCGGCACCATCGTTGTCGCCGGCCGCCGCTTACCTAGCGTTAGATGCTTGTCGTCCCGGCTCCGAAGATCTTGATCGCGAGCTACCGCCGGAAACTTCCGCAGCGGTGCGAGCCGCGATGCGAGCGGACGAACAGCTAGCCGCGCAATACCGTTCGCTGCAGCAATTCGACCACGTCGTCGCTACCGCATTCAGCGCCGTCTCCGTTCCCACGAATTTGTTGAACCGGCTCACCGCCGCAATCGCGCAGCAGCAAGCCGAGCAAGAGTTCGAGCAGGTCGCCGCGCGTAGTACCGCTGAAATCGGTGCTGGGGAAATTGCCGCACCGCTAGAACTTGCCGAGAACGGCGACCGGCAACTTTCGCGACGTCGTTGGCTACGAATTGCCGGCGGCGCCCTCGCGTCGACCGCGGCCGGACTAAGTTTCTTGTGGTGGCGGCAAGCGACGGAGCGGCCCGACCTCACGCTGGAAGATGTACTCGATCAGACGCTTGCCTACCATCAATCGAGCGACGCACAGCCCCGCGAGGCCGTTCCCGTTTCTCGTGTTCCCGCTCCGGCCGAATTTCCGATGAGCCGATTGCTCGTCGGTCTTAGAAGCGTGCAGCGGTGGCGGAAGCTTGACGGCCGTTTCCTGGGCCGCGCCGGTGTCGCTTACGAACTGGCGGGCCCGAATGAAAAGTCGGCGACGCTCTACGTCTTGGCTGCGGAAGGCCGACGCGGCTCGCCCGACATCCCGTCTCTTCCGGATCAGCCGTTAAACCCTATCACGACCGGCGGCTTCACGTTGGCCGGCTGGCGCGAAGCGGAGCGGATCCAACTGCTGGTCGTCGAAGGAGACGCGGAACGCTACCGCGGCTTCCTCACGCATCCCCGCGACGTCGCCTAACGTAGCAAGCACGCTTCGCGCGTGCCCGCGGCTTAGTTGCACGGCCTTGCCGGCAAGGCTCGCGTCTTCGTTACTTCCGGTATAAACGGAAAAGTTTCTCAACCCTGTCGGGTGCGCCGGCCGAATCGGATTGTAGGCGCGAGTATCCCGTCGACCGACGGCCGCGCCGAAAGAGCTTTACGTCGGCAGGTCGATCTCGGGGGAAACTCAGATGAAAGTCGTCTACTCGTTGTTCGCGTCGCTTGTCGTCGGTGCGATCGTGCTTCCGATGTCGCTGGCGCAAACCCCAAACACGACACCTCTCCGCTATCCTTCGATGGCGCAGTCGACGATCGAGGTGAAGACGGCCCGCTCGGCCGCTCCCACGCCGACCCCAAAGCCTGCGAGCACGGGAACGGCGAGTAAGGGCACTCTACCTACTGGGACGCCGACCACGATCACTGCGCCGAGCATCCCGGTAGTGAGCACCCCGGCACCAAGTTCTCCGACTCCGAGCACTCCGGTAAGTAATTCACGGATCGTAACCGAGACGCGCCCAACGACGACGCTTCCGACGAACACTTACACGCTTCCACCACACGAGACGGCCACGACGCCGATCGTCCTCGGGCCGACACAGCATGTGCCGTTGTCGCTCGGGGCGCTGACGCCGACCCCTGAGATGTGGTTCTACGAACAAATGCGGCAAGATTATAACAATCCGCAACTACAGGTACGCCGCAACTCCGAGCGAGCCGCCGCAGAGCGCAAGGCGCGTATCGCTTCCTGCGAATGGTACGGCGTAAGCCCTTCGCGTCCGATGGCGTATACGACGCCGCACATGTACCACTACTCGCCGACCTGGGCTTCGAATTCGCGCCGCCCTTATTACTGGGGCGGCACGCCGACGACGGCCATCTCGATCGATGCTCGGCAAGTTCCGGCCATGGGCGTTTCCGGAATCGGTACTTGGTAGAGTCGTCGGGAGTTGCCGGCCGAGCGTCGGTAGTTCATCTTAAGCGTTTCCGCTTCGGCGATTCTTTTCGCCGCATCGCAACGTCGAGATGATTATGCCGCCGCTAGAATTCTCCGCTCGTCGCTACGACACGCTTGAGTTCGTCACCGTCTCGATCGATCGAGGCCGCATCAGCCGCGTTCGTCCGCTCACTGTCGAGCAAATTGCGAACCTCGGGCCGCGAGCCGCACGATTGCCGTGGGTCGCTCCCGGGTTCGTCGACGTGCAGGTGAACGGTTGGGGAGGGCAAGAGTTCAGCTCTTTCGAGCTCACTCCGGAGCGTGTTGCCGCAGTCACGCGCGAGCATTATCCGTTCGGCGTTACGGGCTACTGCCCGACACTCACGACGCAAAGCTACGCTTGCCTCGCGCATGGGCTAAGCACGATCCATTCCGCCTGCGAAACGATTCCGGAAGTGGCTCGGTACGTCGTCGGCATCCATCTCGAAGGGCCGTTCTTCTGTACCGAAGACGGCCCGCGCGGCGCGCATCCGAAGGAACATTGCCGCGATCCCGACTTCGACGCTTTTCGTCGGCTGCAAGATGCGGCCGGCGGGCGGATTCGGATTCTCACGATGTCGTGCGAGTTCCCCGACTCGGCAGAGTTCATCGCGCGCGTAAGCGAGACCGGCGTTTGCGTGGCGATCGGCCATACGGGCGCCGATGGGGCGCAGATCCGCGCCGCCGTCGATGCGGGAGCGAAGCTCAGCACGCATCTCGGAAACGGCGCACATCGCATGCTCCGACGACATCCCAACTATCTCTGGGACCAACTCGCGGAAGATCGCCTGACGGCGAGCCTTATCGTCGATGGGCATCACCTGCCGGGCGAGGTCGTGAAGTCGATGGTGCGCGCGAAGACGCCCGAGCGCGTCATTCTTGTCAGCGACGTTTCAGGGCTCGCAGGGCTTCCAGCCGGTCGCTACCAATCAAGCGGCTGCGAGCTTGAGATTCTCGCCGACGGCCGGCTCGTCATCGCCGGGCAAGATCAACTACTGGCCGGCGCATCGCTTCCGATCGGGTTCGGCATTGCGAACGTCATGCGGTTCGCAGGAGTAGATCTGCAGACGGCGGTGACGATGGCCTCGACAGGTCCGGCCCGCCTCATCGACGCTCCGCACGGCGGACTGCGCCCCGGCGATCGAGCCGATCTCGCGCTCTTCACGTTGGACGGCGGAAGCACGACCGGAGCAAACCTTTCGCTTAAGGTGCAAGCGACGATCGCCGGCGGAGAGCTTCTCTTCGGCTCAGTAAGCTGAAAACTCAGTAAACGAAAAAACTGCTCGAACCTGCTCTTGGCCTCGTCGTGATCTATTGCAACTTCGTTCTTGAAAACGATGACGCAAGTTCAGCGAACGAAATCCTATGAGCGATTCGAGCAGCCTATTTCTATAAAATTGTAAACTGCGACCTTAGTTTGCAACTTCTACACGGTCGATCAGCCGAACGACTCCGGCGACCCGCTTGCAGCGTTGTTGCGAAAGTTGCTTTTCGTAATAAGTCCGCACGGTGCCGCGGAGCGTGACGATTCCATCGACCGCATCGACTCGCAATTGGCGAAGCCCCGGCATATTGCTATCGGTGAGAAACGAGACGACTCGACGTCGCAGATCGACGTCACGATCCGATTCGTTTGCTGCTACGGCAATCACCCCGGCGATCGAACTGCTGTCTGATGAAACCACTTTTCACACTCCCTAATTCTCGAAGAACCGAACGGTCCCGGCGTCGGTGCCGCAGACGCGAGCCCTAGTCAAATGCAAAGTGCATACCAAGCCGAGAGGGCAAGCGGTGTTTTCCATCCAGGCCTTTTAAGCCCTATTCGCATCGCAAGCCGAGCGAACATCTTAGGAACCGATTGTTGAATTCACCTTAGGAAATGAATAGTTCTTGGTGACATGGGTTTGCGCCATTCCAGTGCATCGGCCGCCTGAGCGCGAGGCAGCCGGCATTGAAAGAGGGTCTGCCGTAAAACCTTACGCAGACGAAACATTTCACGTCGTCTTCGTCGCCACTACCGAGGACGACTTCACCGATCGACGATTAACCATCGCCGGCTTGAAATCGACCACCGTGCGTCGGGAAAATTCTTAGGAGCCGCTCCACGAAAAACCCAGTCCCGACTCGGTGAGACACGACGTACCGACCATCCCGTCGGTGACCTTGAACATCGACGGATAGCGATCGCGCCACCCTTCGTTGGCCTTAGGGCAGTATTGCCGGCCGTTCCCCTCGATCGCTTGCACGGATGGAATACGTGCCGAGAGGCTCGCCGAGTGCAAGAACGAAGCGCCGGGACAAGAGAGATCTTGCACGCAAAGAAACATCCCGTATTTCTGCGCAGCCGCTCCCATGAGCAGAGCTTCGGTATGCCCCTTACACGCCTTGAGCGCCACGCCGGAATAGCCGAGTTCGCGACAGAGCATCAAGCTTTCGAGATCGAGTAGCGACTCATCGATGACGACCGGCTTGATCTTCGCGGCCGCGTGCATCTTATTTTCGGGATGCGCCTTAAGATCGCGGTGCGTCGGTTGCTCGATGTAATGCACTCGACGAAAAGCTGCCGGCGACTCCGCTTCGACTCGCGCCAGGAAGTCGAGAATGTATTGCACGTTGCCGCACTTTTCGTTGAAATCTAAAGAATAATGCCAAGTATCGCAGCCCCGTGCCGCTTGTGCCGGAGTTGAGACCTTCTCGACTTCAACGACTCGCCTTACGTCCCAATCCAAGTCGTCGCCGTTGAGCTTGATCTTTAAGTGCGTCAACCCGTTGAACGCGATCCACTCCGGCAACGAGTTCGGCAAGCCGTCGTCGAGGCGATTCACGACGTCGGAATCGGCCAACGGATCCAACGCGCCGACCAAGTGATACAGCGGCATCTGCGGTTTCGGCGTGCGCAGCGTATAGCGATCGAGATACTCGCCGGCGAATTCAGGCGTGAGATAATGCGCCAAGTCGTGCGACATGAACTCAGGCCCAAGCAGGTTATAGGAATTCGCGCCGAGCGTGCGGCCTTGTGCATCGTGGATCGCCGCTTCGAGCGGACTTGCGGCGACGAGTTGCGCAAGGCGAGGCATCGGTGCAGCGAGTCCGAGATCTTTGACGACCTCTACGGCGATCTTTGCATGCAACTCACTAAGAGCGACCGTGATATCGAGCGGATGGCCGAATTCGCGATAACCGCCGGCCTGCTTCGCGAACCGCTCCGCGAATTCGACGAGCGCCCGTTCGGTGTCCGGTGCCGGAACCGCGCCGGGCCAAGCCCATACGTTTCCCATCGGCATGGAGCCGAACCCTCGACCGCGCTTACCGGCTCGCGTCTCGACATCGACGAACGTGTGGAATAATGTCACGTCGGTAACGACTCGTCCGCCGAATTTGATCGGCGAACGATACGCAAATCGCTCTACCTTCGTCTCGAGGGAAAGTAGGCGAATATCGGCAGGCTTCGACACGGTTGCACTCCGCACTCGGAAAAAGACGACGACTCGGAGCGTCGTCGAAAAGTGCGACGCTTAAGAGGCGCGAATTCTAGCCGATCGCAGAGGCCGGCGAAACCGGCGATGCCGCGCCCTTGTTAAAACGTAAAGGGAGCGAACGATTCGCTTAAACTAGATTTTTGCGCACGGCCCAAACCGCAGCTTGCGTCCGATCGTTCACGCCGATCTTGCGCAGGATGTGCTGCACGTGTTCCTTCACGGTCTCGTAGCTGATCCCGAGCGCTTGGCCGATTTCTTTGTTCGTGAGGCCATGCGCCAATTGCCGAAGCACTTCCGATTCGCGTTGCGTCAGCGGCACTTCGATTTCGCCAGCCATACGCGGCGTCGCAAGCGCGCCGGTAACTCGGCGCAACTCTTCGCGCGTCCAAACGTCTTCGCCGGCGGCAGTCTTGCGAATGGCCGCGATCAGGTCGTGACGTGAGGTTGATTTCAAGAGATACCCGTTCGCTCCCAATGCCACGGCCCGAGCCACATAGGTCGGATTATCATAGGTCGAGAGCATCACGATCTTCACTTGCGAGTCGTCGATCCGCAGCCGGCTCAGCACGGTGAGCCCGTCCATTTCCGGAATGCGGACGTCGAGCAACACGACGTTCGGCTTCCATTTCTTCACCGCGGCGATCGCTTGTTCGCCGGTGCCGACATCGGCGACGACGGAGATATCCGATTGGGATAACAAGCCGGCGATTCCTAAACGAACCACTTCGTGGTCATCGACGATGAGAACTTTGATGCTCATGATTACGTTTCGTTGGTGTCATACGGCGTGGGGTTGGTCGGCAACACGATGTCGATCGACGTCCCCCGTCCCGTCTCGCTCTCGATGCGAATCGTTCCGTTCAATAGTCGCGTTCGTTCTTCGATTCCTCGCAGACCGTAGCGTTTCGCCTTCCGGTTCCCGATTTCGAAACCGCAACCCCAGTCGCGAACCGTCAAACTCAACTGCTGATCTCGTTGTTCGAGCTTCACCGCGGCTCGCTTCGTCGCCGCGTGTCGCACGACGTTGTTCAGAGCTTCCTGCACGATGCGGAAAATCGTCGATTCGACCACCGCCGGGAAACGACGGGCTTCGAGTTGATGCGTGAATTCGATCTCTAGACCGTCCTTGGCCTCGTGATTCGCGACCAAATAGTCGATCGCACCGACGACCCCCAACTCATCGATCACGGGAGGGCTTAAGCCGCCTACGAGACGTCGGGCTTCTTCAAGAGCGTCGCGCAATAGCTGCGTGGCGGTTGTTACGTCTTCGTGTTTCGCGTCGGCTTGAGCGACGTCGCGGGCGTTGCAAGCTTCGAGCCGCAAGAGCGCTCCGGTCATGAGTTGCACGATGCCGTCGTGCAGATCGTAGGCCGTGAGTGTTCGATCGCGATCTTGCACGGCGATGAGGTGGCGTAAATAAAGCCGTTCGGCAGCCAACGTTTGTTGCATCTGCTTCGTCGCCGTGTTGTCGCGAAACAACACGACTCCACCAGCCAAGCCGCCTCGTTCATCCTTCACGGGCGCGGCAGTTACCTTGAGCCAGCGCCCTTCGGGAATGCTTTCATTTCGGACGATCATCTCGACATCGCGCGAACGGAAGCCCCACATAGCGCGGATGAGCGGAAGTTCGTCGTGCGGAAACTGCGTCTGACCGTCGGGTAGGAAAAGGCCGTAGGCCTCGGAAAGGTCGGGGACTTGTCCTTCGGCAATTCCTCGGCCGAGAATCTGCTCGCCCGCCGGATTGAATTGCGTGAAACGACCCGTTTGATCGACTGCCGCAAGTCCATCGGCTAGACTGTCGAGGATCGATTGAAGCAGGTCTGCTTTTCGTTGCAGGGCTGCCGAAGAATGCGAATCGTCGGCTTGCTTCGCGTCGCTAAGCTGCTTTATTTCGCTCGAAACGGACGCCGTGCCGATGGGCGGAGAATGAAGCTTCGTAGAATCGGTGGGCAACGTGCTACTCACGCTCGCGCTCCGCACGATCGAAGATTTCGACAGGTCGTTCGTTCCGTTGGCAGGCATGGGCAAGCCGTGCTAGACGACGATGTCATTGGTAGTGCCTTGTGCGACATCGCCCTCGCCGAAAAGTGCAGTAAACAGCAATGGTATAAAAACACTACGCCTTGTTGCTGCTATTGAACCCAAGTGAACGCATTTTAGGCCGCTCAAATAGGTTATGATTTAGCAATAATTCAACGCCCTATAAAAGTGGATTTCCCCATATCTCGCGGGATAGGATCGATCTCTTCTACTCCCCCGGTCAGATTATAGCCCATTGGTATATCGATGCACTCCCTCACTTAGAGGGGAACACCCCGTCAAGTCCGGAGAACGATGAATAAGGCATTCGTTAAAGAGGCAGAAGGAAATGGGGGGCGTTGTCCTCGCTGCGGAAGCTTGGGGTTAGGTGTGCCCGCAGTTACCCTCGCGGCATTCGTTCAGACTGAAAGGCGACATGAAATCTCCGAAACAGCCTACTTCTGCGAGTTTCCGCGCTGCGAAGTGATCTATTTCGATGACTTCGAGCGATTCCTCGTCTCAACCGATTTACTGCGCTCGGTGTGGCCGAAAGACTCCGACGCCCCGCTCTGTGGCTGCTTCGGACTTAGCGCCGACGACGTGGCCGACGACGTCCGCGAAGGGACCGTTGCTCGAGTGAAAGCCGCTGTTGCCAAAGCGAATTCAGCGAATACGCACTGCCTCACCATGTCGGCCAAAGGGCGAAATTGCGCTGCCGACATCCAGCGTTATTACTTCAAGCTTCGCTCGCAGTTCGGCTCGTAAGCCAACCTCCAAGGCGAAAGCAACGATCCCGTTTCGTCAGACGCAAGTCTTACGATAGAATGTGGATAGAGTGCGTAATGGTCACGTCTTAGTCATCCGTGCCGTTCACACAATCCACTAGGTACCGAGGCGCTTATGTCGCAAGCCATCGTCAATCCGGCCGATGTTCGCCGGTTTGCCAATAACTTGAAGGTGTTCTGTAGCGAACTCCAATCGCAAACCTCGTTGCTGCGAGCACAAATGGGCAGCCTCGGGCAAACGTGGCGCGACCAGGAGCACGAAAAGTTCGTGCAGGAATTCGATCAGACGATGCAGGTCGTCGGACGTTTCCTCGAGTCTTCGAGTCAACACATTCCGTTTTTGCTCCGCAAAGCCGAGCGCGTCGAAGAATATCTCCAACAGCGGTAGACGCGCAGCATGGATTCACAGGCACGCGTCGGCTCGGTCGACGCCTTTCGAGATTTTCGGGCCGTCTATTCCAAGTTCGGCGATGCCGCGCGCAATGCGCTTCTCGCGGCCGAGTTGGAAATTCGTCGCATGCTCGACTGGCTTGAGAAGGATCAAGTCGGCTATTGGAAAAACGAGATTCGGCGACGCGAAGAAAAGGTCAACGAAGCCCATGGGGCGCTGCATCGTAAACGCATCACCGCCACGTTCGGCAACGTAGCTTCCGACTCGGAAGAAATATTGATGCTGCGTCGCGCGCAAGCCAAGCTCGCTGAGGCCCAAGAGAAATTGAAACTCGTCAAGCAGTGGTACATCACGGTCGAGCAAGAAGTTCAGGAATACCGTGGCCCCGTCGCCCAATTGAATAACCTGCTCGACTCGAGCGTGCCGGCCGCGCTGTCGTCGCTCGATCGGATGACCGACATCATCGAGTCGTATCTCGCGATCGCAACGCCGGGCGCGAGCGTCACCGGCCTCTCACTGACCGGCTCGGAAACGACATCGGCGAACCTTTCTACGGGACCGACCGCGAAAAACGCAGAGACGTCGGCGACCGAAGGCGTCGCTCCGATAGCTCGCGATGCAGGAGCACAAGCACCGTGAAACAGGGAGATCTTACCCCCGTCGTCGGATCGCTTCGCTTCGCGATCAAAGACTTACGCGCCAAATGGGACGAGACGAAAGAGATCTGGAGCGACGACGTCGCCCGACGCTTCGAGGAAACGCATGTTGCGCCGCTCGACGAGCCGGTCGAAACGGCATTGAAGGCGATCGAGCGGCTCGGGCTGACCCTCGTAAAAGCGTACGACGCTTGCTCGCCCGATCGACAATGACCGAAGCTCGAACCTGAATGAGACAACCTGAGGAATTCATGGCGGAACCCGAACTCGTTCAGCAGCAAAACGCGGTGTTGCGCGATCTCGTCGGCATGGTCGAACGTCGCAAGGCTGCCGGCGAAGAAGCCGAAGCACGTTATCAACAACGACTCTCCGAAGCGCGGCTCGCGCACGAAGCAGCGGGAAATCGGGCTCACGACGAATTCGGGAAGAAGCGGGCAGTCTTGGATCGTGAGTTCGCAGAGGTTCGCGAAGCGGTCAACGGCCGACTCCGGCTCGAATACGAATCATGCGAACGCGAGTATCACACGTCGACCCGCGACGTTAACGATGCCTACTCGGGAGAAATGCGCTCGGCCAAACACAACCATGAGCAGGCCCGCTGGGAAGGCAATACGGTCTACGATGCGAAGAAGCATGTCCCTCGACGCGAATTCAAAGAACGTGAGAAGCAGATCAAGCTCAAGTCCGAGCGGATCGCGGAACTCGAAACGGCCTTCTTCGAACGACTGATCGAGTTGCGTCGGCCGCTGCCGAGCCGCGTCGTCGACGACGAACGACCGATCGAAGAGATGGATCCGGGAGAACCGCTGGAAGAACCGGCCAAGCAATGGCAAGAGCACGCTCAAACGGCCGAAGCGCTGTTGGGAAAATTGCGAACGAAGTTCGTACCGTCGCTCTTTCGAGGCATTGCGCCGTTGTGGGTTGCGGCATTCCCAGCGGCACTGGTAGCCGTGCCGGTAGGGTTTGCCGTCGAGTGGAAGGACCCCTTACCGATCGGGATCGCAGCCGGATGCGGATTGCTGGCGGGGATCGGCCTTTGCATTTGGTTGTGGAAGCTCGGCAAGAAACAAGTCGTGCAACTGCACGCGGGGTTTCTCAAGACGATGATCGCCGTCGAAGAACTTCGGCGCCGCTGGCTCTGCCAAGAATTAAATCGCACCAGGAAAATGCAAGCCGAAATCAAGAAGCGTCACGACGACGATCTGGCGCAAGCCGACTTCGATTTCAAGACTCGCGAGCAAGTCTCCGTGGAGACTCGCGATCGGAAGCGTGCGGCGTTGGAACAGAAGTATGTGCCGCAACTAGCACAGATGCGGGAGTTGCACGAAGGGCATGTCCGCAACGCGCAGGTCAACTTTCCGCAGCGTGCCGCCGATCTGGAAACGGCACGAGAGAAAGCCCTGGTCGCGGCCGACGACGACTTGCAGCAAGCGAAGAACGACGCCCAGGAACTACTCGATCAAGATTGGCAACGGATTTCCGCGCTCTGGCATACCGGCGTCGAACGCATTCGCTCGGAGACCGAAGAGATCGGCCGCGTTTGTCGCGGCTTGTTCCCGACATGGAACGATAAGAGTTGGGACAAATGGGAACCGGGCGAGGGGATCGCTCCGGTTTTGCAATTCGGTAAGTTCGATGTCACGCTCGATCGTCTTCCGGGCGGAGAGCTACCGGTCGATCGACTCGGCAATCGCAATCCGCCGCGTTATACGTTGCCGGCGATGTTGTCGTTTCCCGAACGCTGCTCGATGCTCATCAAGACGAGCGGCTCCGGCCGCGCCGAGGCGGTGCAAACGCTGCAAACCGTGATGATGCGATTCCTCACGTCGTTGCCGGCCGGAAAAGTTCGCTTCACGATCATCGATCCCGTCGGGCTCGGACAAAACTTCGCCGGCTTCATGCATCTCGCCGACTTCGACGAGAAGCTCGTCGGTAGCCGCATCTGGACGGAGCCGCAGTTCATCGAACAGCGACTCGCCGACCTCACTTCGCACATGGCGAACGTGATTCAGAAATACTTACGCAACGAATTCGACACCATCGAAGACTACAATCGCCATGCGGGCGAAGTCGCCGAACCGTATCGCATTCTCGTCGTCGCCAACTTTCCGTTCAACTTTACGGACAATGCCGCGCGGCATTTGATGTCGATCATTTCCAGCGGCGCTCGGTGCGGCGTTTACACGCTGATGAGCGTCGACATGAAGCAGCGACTCCCGCACGGCTTCAATCTCTCGGATCTCGAGCAAAACGCGGTAAAGCTCGTCTGGAAAGACCAACGCTTCGTCTGCAAAGACGGCGACTGGGAACATCTTCCGCTGCTGCTCGATGCGCCTCCGTCGCAAGACCGGTTCACGCAACTGTTGCAACGGGTCGGCGAACGTGCCAAAGCCGGCAGCCGCGTCGAGGTGCCGTTCGAATTCATCGCCCCACGCGACAACGATTGGTGGTCGAAGCAAAGCGGTTCGGAGATCGATGTCCCTCTCGGCCGTGCCGGAGCGACGAAGCGCCAACACTTGCAACTCGGCCACGGCACATCGCAACACGTCCTCATCGCCGGTAAGACGGGCTCCGGTAAGTCGACGATGATGCATGCGCTCATTACGAACGTAGCGCTCTATTATAGCCCGCTCGAAGTCGAGCTTTACCTGATCGACTTCAAGAAAGGGGTCGAGTTCAAAACTTATGCGACGCATGATCTGCCGCATGCCCGCGTCGTCGCGATCGAGAGCGAGCGCGAGTTCGGCCTGAGCGTACTGCAACGACTCGATGTCGAACTCAAGCTGCGCGGCGATCTGTTTCGCGATCTGAACGTGCAAGATGTGAAATCCTACCGTGAAGCGACCGGGAAGCATCTGCCGCGCATGCTATTGATCATCGATGAATTCCAAGAGTTTTTCATCGAAGACGACAAGATCGCTCAAGAAACGTCGTTGCTGCTCGATCGCTTGGTGCGGCAAGGTCGTGCGTTCGGCGTGCATGTGCATCTCGGCACGCAAACGCTCGGCGGAGCCTATAGCCTCGCCCGCACGACGCTCGGCCAAATGGCGATCCGCATCGCGCTGCAATGCAGCGAAGCCGACTCGCACTTGATTTTGAGCGAAGACAATCCGGCGGCCAGACTTCTCACGCGTCCCGGCGAAGCGATCTACAACGACGCCAACGGGCGCGTCGAAGGGAACCATCTGTTTCAAGTCGTTTGGCTGACGGATGACAAACGAGAAGATTACCTCAAACGGATCCGCGCGCTTGCCGAACAGCGCAACGTGCTTCCGGCAACGCCGCAGATCGTGTTCGAAGGAAATGTGCCGGCGAATATCGAGAAAAACCATCTACTCACGGCCGCGCTCGATGCGCCTCGTTGGGCCGAGCAACTCACTGCGGCCCACGCTTGGCTCGGCGAAGCGATCGCGATTAAAGATCCGACGATGATCACGTTCCGCCGACAAGGGGGCAGCAACGCACTTATCTTGGGTCAGCAAGGCGAAGCGGCTTTGGCGATGGAAGTCGTGGCGCTTACGAGCCTCGCGGCGCAGCACTCGGCCGATACTCAGCGCGGGGCTTCGTTCTACGTGCTCGACGGTTCGCCGCCGGATGCGATGCACGCCGGCTACTGGCAACGAGCAAGCGCGACCTTTCCGCATCGCTGCCAAGTCGGCGGCTTGCGCGATACCGGCCGGCTGGTCGGTGAGATTTCCCAAGAACTCACGAAGCGCCAGGCCGATGGAGCGGTCGGCGTCGGCGAAATCTACCTCGTCGTCCACGATCTCCAGCGCTTCCGCGATCTGCGTAAAGCGGAAGATGATTTCGGCTTCGGTCGCGGCGAAGAGAAACCGAATCCCGGCAAGCAGCTTGCCAATATTCTCCGTGAAGGGCCGTCGCTCGGGATCCACACGATCATTTGGTGCGACTCGCTGAACAACTTCCAACGGACCTTCGATCGGGCCGCGATGCGCGAGTTCGAAGTCCGCATTCTGTTCCAAATGAGCCAAGCCGATTCCGCCAACCTCATCGACTCTCCCGCAGCCGGCCGGCTCGGGCCGAACCGGGCGTTGCTCTACAGCGAAGAGCAAGGGAGGCTCGAGAAGTTCCGGCCGTACAACGTGCCCGACGACGAATGGCTGAAGACCACCGGAGCGCGACTGCTCGCGAAGCGTGACGAAGCACCGGCCGGCGCCGCTCCGGCAGATGCTGCAACTACTTAGCCCCGTGTCGTTGACGCCCCGTTCGCCGGAGCAAGTATGAAACCGTTCTCATCGTGCGTCGCCGTGCTCTTAGCAATCGCCGCGATGCCGGCCCTTGCGCAAGGCCAAGCGAAACCTGTCCCGAACGCCGCGGGACTACCGCTTCATGCCGATGTCCTCTTCGCAGGAGCGACGATCTACGACGGCACCGGTGGCGCGGGGTTCGTCGGCAACGTCGCGATTCGCGGCGGCGAAATCATCGCCGTCGGCGATACGAGCGCGGTCACGGTCGTCGAGCAGAAGATCGATTGCCGGGGCCTCGCCATTGCGCCGGGCTTCATCGATTTGCACACGCATAGCGATGGCCCCATCGTTGCTCCGACGACGCGTGCCAACGTCAATTACCTGACTCAAGGCTGCACCACGATCGTGACCGGCAACTGCGGCTTCGGGCGACTCGATGTCGCAGCGTATCTCAAACAAATCGACGAGGCGGGAGCGGGCACGAACGTCGCCCATCTACTTCCCCACGGCACGGTGCGCGATAACGTTTTAGGGAAAACGGCTCGCGATCCGACGCCGGCAGAAGTCGAGAAGATGTGCGGCCTCGCAAACCAAGCGATGCGCGACGGAGCCTGGGGCATGGCGACCGGGCTCATCTATGTGCCGGCGACTTACTCGAAGACCGACGAGATCGTGGCGGTAGCGAAGGTCGTCTCGGCACATGGCGGTATCTATGCGAGCCATATTCGGAACGAAGCGAAACAACTTCTGACGGCGATCGAAGAGGCGCTCGAGATCGGACGCCGCGGCGACCTACCGGTGCATATCTCGCACTTCAAAGCCAACGGCCACGAGGCTTGGGGAACGCTGCATCTCGCCGCCGAACTGATCGAGAAAGAACGCAAGGCCGGCCGGAAAGTAACCGCCGATCAGTATCCCTACACGGCATCGTCCACGAGCCTGGAAGCGACGCTCCTGCCGGCTTGGAGCCGAGAAGGGGGGCGAACTTCGATCGAAGCACGCATCGCCGACCCTGTGCAGCGAGCGAAAATTCGACGCGAAGTCGAGTTGGAACTAGCTGGTCGAACGCGCGTGCAAATCGCGGGCTACGGACCGCGGCGCGACTGGGTCGGCAAGAGCATCGACGAGATCGGAGCGATGGAAAAGCGCGAACCGGTCGAGATCGTGCTGGAAATGGAAGCCAACGGCGGAGCGCGCGTCGTGAGCTTCGGCATGAACGAAGACGACGTGCGCCTCGCGATGCGCTTACCGTGGGTTGCTACGGCCTCGGACGGCAGCGCGAAGATGCCCGACGCCGACATGCCGCACCCGCGCAGCTTCGGCACGTTCACCCGCAAGCTCGGAGCCTATGCCGTGCGCGAGAAAGTCATCTCGGTAGCACAAGCCGTGCGCAGTTCGTCAGGTCTTCCCGCCGATATCTTGGGGCTGAAAGATCGGGGCTATCTCAAACCTGGGCAAGCGGCCGACATCGCCGTATTCGACCCTCAGCAGGTGATCGACCGGGCAACGTTCGAGAAGCCGTATCTCTATTCGACGGGAATGCGATATGTCTACGTGAACGGCAAGCCGGCGATCTACGAAGGAACGCCGACAGGGGTGCTGGCCGGGAAGTCGCTGCGGCACGATTCACGAAAGAGGGGAGGGGGCGAGAGCCAGGGTTCGGAGAAGAAGCCTTAATCGGTTCGCCGGCGCGCGATCAGATGTCGTCTCCTTGAATGTAGATCTCTTCCTTGAAATACCGCGACCAAACGGAAAACGCCACCGCCACGACGAGCATCAGCGTCGTGAACAGCGCGAAGTATTGGATGTCGGTGATCTTGCTGTTACCGTCTTCATCACTGATCGCGTGGTTGATGTACGCCGTGAGCACGTTTCCGAGTGAAACGCTCAGCAGATAGAACGCCATCACGAGCGACTTCATCCGTCGCGGTGCCTGCATGTAGGAATACTCCAGGCCGGTGATGGAGACCATCACTTCGCCGGCTGTGATGATCGCATAGGCCAAGATCTGCCACAGCGCCGTCGGCTTCACGCCCACCGCTCGCCCATCGACGATCTTCATCTCGATCAACAGCGACACGCCGAATGCGGCCGCCGTGAACAGGAAGCCGATGCCGATCTTGCGGAGCGGCGTCAACCGAAACCAGCGATTCAGCGTGGGATAGACGACGTAGTTGAACAGCGGAATGAAGATCATCACCAAGAGCGGATTCACCGCTTGCAATTGAGCGGGCAAAAGATCGAGCCCGAAGATATGACAGTCGAGCTCCTTCGCTTGCTGTACCCACGAGGAGCCGTGCTGATCGTAGAGCGTCCAAAAGAAGAGGATGAAGAAGTACAACGGCAACAGTCGCAAAAACGTTCGGCGCCCTTCCGGGCCAGTCACTTCCTTGAGAAACGACGCGCCGCCCGGCGGGATGTGGGCATACTTATGACGCCCGAGCCAGAAGACGATCGTTGCGATGAACATCAGCACGCCCGGCAGCCCGAAAGCGTAAGCGGCGCTGGAATGCGATTCGGGAATCAAGTCGGCGAAGATCCATTTGCGAGCCAAAATCATCGGCGTTAGGAGCGAGGAGAAGAGGGCGCCGAAGTTGATCGAGAAGTAGAACCAACCGTAGACTCGCTCGAGCAGGTGCTTGTTGAGAGGACCGAACTGATCGCCGACGTGCGCCGAAACGCACGGCTTGATGCCGCCGGTGCCGATGGCGACGAGTCCGAGGCCGACGAACAGCCCGAGCCGCGTTTCATCGAGCGCGAGTGCCAGATGCCCGAAGCAATAGACGAGCGAGAGCCAGATGATCGTGCGATACTTGCCCCAAAGATAATCCGCGAAGAACGCGCCGATGATCGGGAAGGCATAGGCGCTCGCTTCGAAGATATGAAAGTAGAAGTTCGCGTCGGCGTCTTTCATCCCGCGAGGCTGCCCGGCCCCCATGATCAGGTAGTCGGTCATGAAGACCATCAGGATGGCTTTCATACCGTAGAAGCTAAACCGTTCGGCCGCTTCGTTGCCGACGATATACGGAATGCCGGGCGGCATCGTGGAGATCGGTTCCGGCGCCGTGCGGTAGCCGGCGTGCATATCGGCGGCAACACCGGAAGAAGCGGGGGGGGAGTCAGGCATAGCGGGGGCTCTGGCAAGCGATGGGAGGTCGGAGCGACGGCCAGTTTATCCGATCTACAATTGCGCCCCAACTGCAAGGTGCATATTCTCTCCGCCGTATTCACGTCGTCACGCATGATCGAATAGACTACTGGTCGCCTCGGCCGATCGCCGGGCCTTTCCCAAGTTCCGTTTCTGCGATCGAACATTTTCGCTGCTACCGGTCACCGATGATCGACTTTTTCGAATTCAGCCGTGAAATGCTTTGCTTAGCCAACCAGCAAGGCTATTTCACGCGCGTGAATTCGGCCTGGACTCGAACTCTGGGCTGGTCGGCCGATGCGCTCACGAGCCGGCCTTATCTCGATTTCGTGCATCCCGATGACCTGAGCGCCACGATCCGAGAAGCCGCGTTGCTGAGAAACGCAAACCATGAAACGATCTGGTTCGAGAATCGCTATCGCTGCCTCGACGGTTCGTATCGCTGGCTGAGTTGGCGCGTCACGGTAGTGCCCGAAACGCATCAATTGGTCTGCTCCGCGCGCGACATCACCGAACGTCGTACGGCTCAAGAAGCCTTGCGCGAAATGGCAGAGCGCTTTCGAGTCTTCATGGACAATAGCCCGACGACGGCCTGGGCCAAAGACGAAGAGGGCCGCATCGTCTTTCTCAACCGCGCGGCGGAAACGATGTTCCACTTTACCGGCCGCGACGACTGGTACGGCAAGACCGACTTCGACTTCTGGCCGCGTGAGGTGGCGGAAAAACTGCAAGAGAACGATCGTAAGGTCTTAGCAAGCAACGAATCGTTTCGGTTCTTCGAAGACACAGTCTCGACGGACGGGCGACTTTATCGTTGGGTGACGGTTTTGTTTCCTTACCGCGATCGACTGGAGCGGAAGTTCGTCGGCGGAATCGCAATCGATATTTCCGAGCTAAAACAAGCGGAAGAAGCACTGAAGCAAGAACGAGATCTGTTGCGCAATCTACTTGAGTTGCAAGAGCGCGAGAAACAACATCTTTGTCACGAATTTCACGACGGGCTGATCCAATATGCGGTGGGCGCATTGATGTCGCTGGAAGGCTCGACGCGTAATCGGCCCGTCGACGACCGTACGCACGAGATCGCCG
Organism: Planctomycetia bacterium; assembly: GCA_021413845.1. Taxonomy (NCBI): domain Bacteria; kingdom Pseudomonadati; phylum Planctomycetota; class Planctomycetia; species Planctomycetia bacterium. The sequence continues at coordinate 136,327 of JAIOPP010000057.1, forward strand.
CGGCGATCGTCAACTTGCGCAAGGGAATCGAAGACGGCAGACGAGCGATTCGCGGAATCCGTCCGTCCGTGCTCGACGACTCGAACCTGGATGCCGCGCTCGAAGACTTGATCGATCAATTCAAGGGCTCGGGCATCATGATCAAAGTCGATTGCGATCCTCGCATCGGCTCGCTGTCGAAGTCGCTGCAGACGACCCTTTACCGCGTCGTGCAGGAAGCATTGAATAACGCTCGAAAATACAGCGGCACCGATGTGGTCCGTATCGAGTTGAAGAAAGCGGACTCCGAACTGCATTTAGAGATCCGCGATTTCGGCTGCGGCTTCGAGGTCGGGCCTGCGCGTAAACGAGGCTTCGGACTATTGGGCATGACCGAACGTGTGCGCCTCCAAGGGGGCGACATGACGATCACCAGCGAGTTAGCGGTGGGCACAAAGATCGTCGCCCGACTACCGATCCCGATGTGCGAACCTGAAACGACGAGTTGAATGGATTCCGGTGCTGAACGGATTAGCTCGCCGTGAAGCTTGCGCTATTGCGTCAGCAAGTTCGCGTCGTCGATCCAAACGCCGCCGGTCGCTGGATGGTAGAGCCAGCCGGCATCGTCGGCCCCGCCGGCAGCGGTCGGCGGATTCGCATTGGCCGTCGTGACCTTAGCGCTGCCGGTCAGCGGATTCACCGGCAGGGTTTGCATATAGGGCCCGTATGGGAAGGCCGAGGTCGTGCCGATCGTGCCTGCAGCGTTTGACTTGAGGGCAAGATCGCCGAGATTCGTCGGCAGCTTGCCGCTGTGATGAAGCTTGTAGAGTTCGATCTGCGATCGCAGCATCTTCAGGTTGAACTTCGCTCCGTTCGTCTTCGCATCCTTCGTCGAATCGGTGAACTGCGGCAGAATCACTCCGGCCAAGATCGCCACGATGACGACGACGATCATCACTTCGACGAGTGTGAAACCGCGTCGGATCGTTAACACACGTCGACTCATTTACGTTCGGCCTCGGCGAGATCGGCTCTTCACTGCGCGCAAGTTCGACTCACTTTGAACCTTAGCTCGTACTCCTTGGGTTGAGTTGTCGTTTTCCCCCAAATAGGGTTAAACGCAGCTTGTTTGGGTTCAAAAAGTAATCGATTGCATGGCAAATATCGGTTTCGCCGGCGACGAATATGCTGAAAATCAGCTTGAAAATGGCCGGAAGTCCTTTTTGAAATGGGTGCGTCGGGGCGTTGCGAGGTTAAAATCTCGGCGGCCTGCCCGAATGCATCCCTTGCCCGCCTCCCGCTTCATCCCAAGAAGCCTCGCCTAGGAATTACCGCCCCGATGGAAAACGCCGTCAGCTTCGCCCGGTTTCGTATCTCCGCGATCGTCGCCCTTGCCATGTTCGCAGGGGTCGTCTCGCTCTCGGCAGACGAACTCCAAGACCTCCAGGCGAAAGCGGAGAAGGGGGATGCCGCGGCTCAATACGAGTTGGCAGGGCGCTACGCCGGCGGTAAAGGGATCGAAAAGGATGAGCAAGCTGCGCTCAAGTGGTATCTCAAAGCCGCAGAGCGCGATTACGTTCCGGCTTACATCAGTCTGGGTTCGATTTACTCCCACGGGTTCGGCGTCAAGCAAGATTGGGCCGAGTCGATCCGCTGGTTTCGCAAAGGGGCTCTAGCCGGAAATCGGATCGCACAGCACAACCTCGGGCTCGACTACAACTATGCGCACGGTGTCGAGCAAGATTTCGCCGAAGCTGCACATTGGTTTCGCTTAGGTGCCGAACAAGGGCAACCGCGCTGCCAATATAATCTCGGCCAACTCTACGAAGCAGGTCAAGGGATGCCTGCGAGCAAACTGGAAGCGTTCATCCTCTATAGCCTCGCTTCGGCCCACGATAACCAAAACCACATTTTCGGCGAGCCGAAGGCGAAAGAGATCGTCGCGAAGCGCGAAGCAATCGTAAAAACCCTTACGCCCGCAGAGCTGGAAACCGCACGTCAACGGATCGCGACGTTTCAAGCCAGCGTGCCGGTGCATCCTCGACGATTCGGCGCTCCCGACGGCAACATCGGCACGACGCGCGGCTGGTACATTTGGCGCAGCTTTAATCCCGACACATGGGAAGCCGAAGTCACCCACGATCGCCCGCAAGACTCGGGCACACCCGAGGTTTTTAAGGTTCGGATGTTGCCGTGGGCGACGACCTATCGTTATCTCGCTTATGGTGCGGGCCCCGAAGGATTGCTTCCCGGCGAACGCGTGAACATCTTCTTCAATCCCGACGAACATCACAAACGCGGCTACCTCGTTCACTTTCAGGATGAAATTTGCCAGATGAAAGGGCACGGCCACTCATGGGAAGTTTGCAAACTCACGGCCGGCGGTTTCACGGCCCGTGTCGTCGCCGGCGATAAACCGATGGACGATCAGGAGCGCGAATTCGCCTTCGATCCCGAATGCCGTGTCTGGTCGAAGGGCGAGCTCGTGCCCAAGGCGAAGTTAGCGCAAGGAGATCACGTTTACATGACCTGGTGCGTCCGCGACGGCAAACAAGTCGTGAAGCTGCTGAGCGACGAAACGAGCCTGGAAGCGATCAAGAAATTAGAGTCGGAGCGGCTCGCCAAGACGATCGCCGCGGAAGGACTTGCCGGCCGCTTAGAGAGCGTCGACGGCGACCGAATTCACTTCATGATCTTCGCCGAACATTGGTCGCAATCGCAGCAGCTTAAAGAGGGATCGCGCGTACGCATCAGCGGAACCGGCAAGGGATTCCATCCCGAAGGGCCGACGGTCGAAGCGACCGTCACGTTCCGCAAGAACCGAGGCACCTATGGCTCCGGCGTAACGGACTTGCTACTAAAACCAACACGCACGGAAGACCTACCGCAATTTCGTGCTCTCCTCAACTCGCCCGTGCTGCGGGTGATTCGCGTCGAGCCATGAACGACGCGCGAAAGTGAACAGGGCGACTACTTCCCTTTTTTCTCGGAGGAATGCTCTGTAGCGCGCTCCGCAGTTTCGGAAGTCAACCCATTGAAGGTCTTGATAAAGTCCGCAAGCGGCATGGTGAACCGGCCCCCTTTTGTGGGATAGCCGTTCTCTAGGCCGGGCGTTCCTTGGGGCTCGAAATGATTGCACCACGGGTTCCACACCTCGACGGTTTGCGACGCGTGATCGTAATCCAACACGGCTAACACATGGTCGCTCGGAATGCCGGCGGGCAAGTGCTTCGGCGATAGCGTGCCGGTCGTAGTGATGTGCTTCGCGCGCTGCGCCGTAGTCAGAATCTCCGCGACTTCCTTCATCAAATGTGCGACCTCGCTCTTCGTCGGCGGCTCTTCCGGATTTTTTCGAAACAAGGTGAGCTTCGCCCGATGGCCGGTGAGAATGGGTATGACGTCGCGCGAATGTCCTCCCCGACTCAATACGTCGAGCGACAATTCATCGGGCCGACTTCGCTTGTGTGATGCAGCCCAACGGCGGCTGAAGGCTTGCTCCAGAATGTTCAGCCAGAGCCCTTGATCGCCGGCAGTCGAACCGAGCAGGACTTGCGCGTCGGTGAGATGACGGGCTTCGACCGTCTCGCCGTCGCCGAACTCCACGCGATAGGAACCATCTGCCGAAAGTGAAACGATACTCCGAATATGGTCGGGCCGGCGATGCACCGCAGAGCCGATCGTCGCCAGGAAGAAGCAGTCGCCCAAGCGACCTTGCTTAAACCCTTCGAGACTCGGCGCACCGGACGAGAATGCGGTCGTCGGTCGTTCGCGGACATGCTCGATAAAGCCGGCATACCAAATCCGAAAATTAGGGACGGCCGTTTCTTTATCGCGACGTCCCTCAGCGTGCTCCGCCGTTTTGCGAAGCAGGAAATCAAGCGTCAAAGGAGGCCAAGTCGGCGTTCCTGCCGCATTCTTAACCCGGCGCTGGTACAGATGAATCGCCGCCAAGGCGGCAGCATCGGCACCGCGAGTCGTCAGATCGATCAGCGCGGGATTGATCTCGTCGGCTTCTAGCTTGTCGTTCCGATTACGATCCCAGTGCGCGAATTTGCTTTGAACCGTTTCATCGAACGTCGGACTACCGGATGGCTCGGCGGCAAGTAGCGCAGTCGCCATGAGCATCAACGATGCCGTTAAAGCTTGCGTCGTTGCAATCGCGCTCCGCTTGATTACCGTCGACATCGAAAAGGCCTCGGATGGGGGTTGGGGCTCTTTTCGATTTTGATTACCTAGATTTTGAAATCAACCCCGAGCCTAGCGCTATCCGCCGCGGGAATCGCTAAAGCATGCGAGTTCGGCGAAGTTACCGGCTTCGCTTCGTCACCGTTACGCTTTGGATATAGTACTTGTTGTACTTGTCGCCGTCGGATTCAAGGTTGAAGTTGAAGCCCCAGTAGTTCACGAATTGGGCGTCGTCGAGTTTCCACGTAATCGTGTGCCATTGCTTATTATCAGGCACGGTATACCAGCCGCCGGCGGTCTTGAAGCCGGTCGTCGATTCGTAGACGAGCTTGAAGCCTGAGTTCTCGTTCGCCGGATTGCGGCGGACGACGGCCGTGATCTCAAGCGGCACTACGTCATGGCTTAAGAAGTTGGGATCGACCGTAAAGACGTTGCCGCCGGGTACGTTTCCGGCCCGAGCCGAGCCGCCGTAGGCGATCACGGCGGCGGCGACATCGGCACCGGAACCGGTGTGCAATCCTCGCTCGACCATCGTCTCGCCGAACGTGATCGAAACGGATTCGGCGTTCGTGTAGTCGCCGCCCCAAGGAAACGGCTTGGCCAGGTTCGATTGCGCTTGATCGACGAGCGACTGCGGCACGTCCAGCACGAGGATCGGGGCGACCGTCAACTCATAGCTGCGTGCCTCTACGAGGTTACTCGTCGTCGGATTGACGATCCGCACCTCTCGTTCGAACTCGACGCGCTCCGGTTTCCCGGGCCGCGACCAAGTCGCGAGAAACTTTCCGTCGACACCTTGAAAGACGAAGCCGTAGTGCCGATCGTTGAGGAGCACCCAACCCAAATACTTCGGGCGATTCCCGAAGTAGCGAATCATCTGCTGCATCGCGGTGTACGCCGGTCGGGGCGTACCGTGGACGTCGATCAATCCCATCGGGCCGCTGTCGCCGTCGCGCCCTTCGAACCATTGGATACACGCGACGCCTTGCGCAATTCCCATCACGTAGGCCTTGATGAGAGCATGTGCTTGGTTGTCGGCACCTTTAGCGGCGTCGGAGCCGAGTTCCGTGAAGATGATCGGTACGCCGGCCTTCGCAGGGTTGCGCGCCGCGAGCATTTTGCGCACAGTCGGCACGATATGCATGTACACGGCTTCCGAACCCCTGTTATCGGAGATGCCGTTGAGAACTTCATACGGATGCAACACGATGTAGTCGAAATGGTCTTTCGCGCCGGCTTCGATCGCTTGCTCCAAGTAGTTCACATGCGCACTCTTGGCGGCCAAGCCGATTAGGTTGCCGGGATCGATCGCCTTGGCGGCGTCGTACGCGCTGACGACGATCTTCGCATAGTCAGCCGGCGTTTGATCGCGGCCGGTGCCGTTCGGCGGCTCATTCCAAATTTCAAAGTGCTTCGCCTTTCCCTTCACATGCGCAGCGACTTGCGAAACGTAGTTCGACCAAGCCTTCAAGTTGTTCACGGGCAACGTGCCCGGTGCATCGAGCCGGTTCCACTTGGGGCTGCCGTGCATGAGCAAACCGAACTGATATTTTTGATCGGCGAGGTACTGTATCTGTCGATCGAACTCGTCCCAGGTCCACTTTCCTTCCTCGGGCTCCAATGCCCCCCAAGCCGCTTGCGGCGAACGATAAACGCTCAAGCCGATCGCAGACATTTGCGGGATCCAAGTCGCATTGTCGGCCAGCGAGCGATTGCGAACATGACAGCCGCCGACACCGAAAGGGCTCGGAAATGCCTCAGCACTGGATGTCGACTCTTGCGGCGCTACGGCAGCCGCAACCGTCGCCAATAGAAATATCCCGACGAATCCGACGAACGGAATGGTCTTGAAAGATCGAACGCTTCGGATCAAGCATGCCGAACGGCAACGGTACATCATCGGAGTTCACACAGTACGAGATTGGTTCTGGAAATCTGCCTTCCGCTCTAAATACCGGCGAGGAAGTTATGCGGACGACCGGGGAGCAATCAGGCACGCTCTGGTGCCTCAGCCCAATAAAAAAAGTCAGCGATGAACAGCGTAGAACACGCTAGAACATCGCTGACCGTAACTCCGAGCGTCGTAGAAGTGGGCGACACAGGACTCGAACCTGTGACCCCTACCGTGTGAGGATAGTGCTCTAACCAACTGAGCTAGTCGCCCGAACGCTTCGGGTTCGCGACGACTCGGAGCCTTTACTTTCGCCATCGTCAACCGGCGAAGCATCGCCGGAGCGAAAGTTATACGAAAACCGGCGGCGTTCGACTAGGCCGCGCCTTCGGCCGGAGGTGGCTCGAATTTCGGCGTCGAAACTTCTTCGCGGTCTTCGATGCTACGAGCTACGCGCGACGACGACGAACTGCTGCTCACGCGCGATGCACTGTTCACTTCTTCGTCGATGCCGTGCATGCCCTTCTTGAACTCATTGAAGCCCTTGCCGACCGACTTGGCGACTTCCGGCAGCCGATTGCCGAACAGCAGGATAGCGAGCACGCCGATAATGACCATTTCCATCGGACCGAGGCCAAACATGAGAAACTCCTCTGCGAATCTTTGCACTAAGCGTTGAGTAGGTACGATGCGCGAGCTTACGCGCTAAGGTATATAACTAATTCTTCGGCGGCACGGTTCCCTTTTCGGAATCGTCTTCGATTCCGGAAACGCCCCGCTTGAATTCGACGATGCTCTTGCCGAAAGATCGCGCTAAGCCCGGCAGGCGGTTCCCGAACAAGAGAAGCACGACCAGCGCAACGACCGCTAGTTCGAGAGGACCGACGCCGATGATCGCCAGAAGCGGGCTCATGATACGACTCAATTAAAAGTGATCGAACGAGGAGGAAGAGTCGCCGACGCCGGAGGTCGAAAAGCGAGGCAACGGTGGGACGTCGGAACGATGCCGCATGCCGCCGAACTGAGAACAATCGACGCAACCGCCGGCAAAACTCCGACAACTCGATTTTACCGCCGCGAGAAAGGCAGTCAATGAGATTCCCGGCCCAATACACGTTCGCCGACCATCCGTAAGACGTTACCGATGCCACGCTTACGCTGCGAAAAGCTCGTCGCGACCGCGATTACCGGAACATCCCGTCCGGCAAGTTCGGCCTCGCAAGGCGGCCTTGGCTCTTTTACACGCTTCTCGAAGGCCGATCCAGGCATTTCAGCGAGACACATCGGCTTGTGTTGCGCTCCATCGAAACTTCGACACGCCCGCTCCCGTCGTGCGTGTCAACGCAATCGATCGGGTAGATGCCGCAGTACGTTGCCAAGTTCGAATGCGTCGTGCGACTCGAAGTCAAGCGCATTTCTTAGCCCCTCAAATTGCACTCCGTTCGCCACTGGCGACGCCGGTTGCGCGGCTCGTATAATCGAGGCTTCGTTCACGTCCTTCGCCGACATTCTGCGCGGCGACCGCTGGCCCAGAAGGATTTGCAATGCCCGTGCTCATGGAGTTGTCGCGGATCATCATCAGTGAGATCAACGACCAACAGGTGATCTACCTAAAAGAGGTCGATGGCGAGCGGTCGTTTCCGATTCTGATCGGCATTTTCGAAGCGACGAGCATCGACCGTTGCGTGAAAGGGGTTTCTAAGCCGAGGCCGCTGACCCACGACTTGGTCGTCAACGCCGTTCAAAATCTCGGCGGAGAGTTCGAGAGCGTACACATCACGGAATTGAAAGATCACACCTACTACGCCCGACTTCGCGTAAAGCAAGAAGGGGAGTTCGTCGAGATCGACAGCCGCCCCAGCGATGCGATCGCCGTGGCCGTGACGTGCGTACCTCCGTTGCCGATCTACGTTTCCGAAGACGTCTTGAACGAAGTGCTAGGCGAGACGTAAGCCAGACTGCCCGGCGAGACGTTTTGTTTACGAACCTGGTCGTTGATCGACCAGGTTCTTCGACACGCTGCGACACCGGAATAACCGGAACGCGCCGTTTAATCGCGAAAATTCCTCGGTTGCCGAGATCGACTCTGGCCGGATGCCGGGGCGCGAACTATTCTTGAACGCAATGTCGCTGAACACGCGGCTGAGGATGCGTTGCCATGAATCATCGAGCCATCGTCGCGTTTGCAGGCCTTCTCGTCGGGGCGGCGACCGTGTTCGCTCTTGCTTATTACGGCAAGCTTCCAGGCATCAAAACGTCGACGACCGTCGCTTCCACGACGGACAACTATGTCGACGATGCCGGCAACTCTTCAGCCAAGGTCCCTCTTACGCGCGTCGTGGCGCTGGCCCGACTGGAACCTGCAGACGGCACGCTCGAACTCGGCGGCGTGCCCGGCGATCGGATCGAAAAAGTTGCCGTGAAGCCGGGACAGAGCGTGCGCCGCGACGAAGAACTGGTCGTCTTGGAGAGTCGCAAGTTGCGGCAACTCGAACTCGAAGCCGCGCAATCGCAACTCGCCGAAGCGGTCGAGCGGCTTCGCACCGAACAAAACTACGGCGACACGCTCGTTCGTGAAGCCGAGGCCGGTCTTGAAGAAGTTAAGCTCGACGACCTCGAGGTCGCTGCGCAAGAAACGCGAATCAAATCGTTGCAGTTGCAGGCCGAAGCGGCCGAGCGAAGTCTCGCCCGCACGTCGAAGCTCAGTGAAGCGGTATCGTCGCCGCAGCAACTCGATCAGGTCCGACTCGCGCGCGATCAAGCGGCCGCGGAATTCGCCGCCGCGCAAGACCAGATCAAGAAACTCAAAGCCGGTCGCGACCTCAAGCATCGCATCGCGAAATTGAAGCAAGAGGAAGCGATCGCAGGCCGAGGCAAGATCGATGCCGCCGTGCCGTTGGAATCGCTCCGCAAAGGAGTCGCCGCCGCGACGGAACGACTCAAGCAAAGCACGCTTCGCGCGCCGACCGACGGCTACGTCTTGGAAGTCCTCGGCGACGAAGGCGACGCAGTCGGCCCGACGCCGATCGTCCGCATGGGTAACGTGGCGCGCATGGTTGCGGTCGCCGAAGTCTATGAGACGCAAGCCCACTCGGTAGTGAAAGGGCAACCCAGCGAGCTTACGGCCGACGCACTTCCCGCAAAGCTGGTCGGCAATGTCGATCGGGTCGGAACGGTCGTCGGCAAGAATCGGCTGCTCAGCGTCGATCCGACGCATGGCGCCGATTCGCACGTCGTCGAAGTTCGCATCGCGCTCGATGAGGCTTCCTCGCGCGCGGCCGCGGTGTTCGTCGGTATGCAAGTTACTGCGACGATCGACGTCCGTAAGTCTCCTTAGCCATGCGTACTCCGCTCGCTTGGCTCAATCTCTGGCACGATAAAGGTCGCACCGCGACCGCTCTGGCCGGGACCGCGTTCGCCGTCGTGCTGATCCTCATGCAACTCGGTTTCTTCCGTAGCATTCTCCACACCGCCACGGTCGTTTACGATCAGCTTGAGTTCGACGTCGTTCTGTCGAGCGTCAAGTATCGCCAGATGCTTAAGTCGGGCTATTTCAATCGCGATCGTCTGGAGATCGCCAGGGCATTGCCCGAAGTGGCCGATGCCTATCCCGTGTTTTGCGCGTTGCAACTCTATCGCAATCCCGAGTCGGGCATCAAACGCTCGATCTTGATCGTCGGGGTCGATCCGCGCCGCAACTACGTCAAGATGGTCACGCGCGAACAACTCGATGAAATCTTTCCGACCAGCCGCGTGTTACTCGATCAACTGAGCCGGCCGGAATACGGCCCCCGTTATCCGGGCATGAATTCGCAGATCGCCGATCATGCAGTCAAGATTACGAGCCTGTTCGAGCTTGGCTGCGGCTTCGGAGCCGACGGCACGGTCGTCGCCAGCGAACAGACCTTCGCGCAGTTTTTTGCTCCTCGAACGGTGAACGAAATCAGTCTCGGTCTGCTCAAGCTGCGGCCCGGCGCCGATGCCGAGTCGGTGGTCGCGAAGCTGCGTAAGATTCTGCCGCCGGACATCGTCGTACAGACACGCGCGAAGTTTATCACGCAAGAACAATACTACTGGGTCGTGAAAACAAACGTCGGCGTCATCTTCGGGCTCGGCGTGATAGTTTCATTTCTCGTCGGCACGGCGATCGTCTATCAGGTTCTTTCCGCCGACATCGCGCGACGGATGCCCGAGTATGCGACGCTTAAAGCGATGGGCTATCCCGGCGGCTACCTTACCGGCGTGATTCTCACGCAAGCCTCGATCATCGGCGCACTCGGTTTCTTGCCGGGCTGGATTCTCGCCTATGGGCTCTATGCCGTAACGCGAAGCCAGGCGCATCTTTGGATGGAGATGGGAATTCTGCTGCCGATCGTCGTGCTGTTCTTGAGCGTGCTGATGTGTTGCCTATCGGGCTTAGCATCGCTGCGAAAAGTGCATAGCGTCGCCCCTGCGGAGCTATTCACGTAGGCGTCGCTCGACGACGCTTGCAAGAACATTTATGCGAACACCGCTCGCCTGGAAAAATCTGACGCACGATCGAAAGCGGCTCGCGCTCGCCGTCGGCGGGATCGGGTTCGCAGTGCTCCTGATGTTCATGCAACTCGGCTTCCGCGGCGCGCTGTTCGATAGCACGCTAGCGCTTCCTCGGCGCTTCGATGCCGATATCGTATTGATGCACACGCATCGCTATACGTTGACCGTGCGGCAAAAATTTCCGCGGCGCTACTTAGACCTGGCACGCGCCTCGACTGCCGTGATTTCGGCAGTTCCGCTCTATTTCGAGAGCAACCTTTCCAATTGGAAACTCCCCGGTCAACCGGTCGGTCCACCGATTCGCGTCTTGGGATTCGATCCGAAAACTCCGCCGCTGCTGCTGCCGGAACTCGCAGCGGAGGCCGAGCGGCTCATGCAGACCGACACCGTCCTTTTCGATCGGATGTCGAAAGAAGATTTCGGCGATCTTAAAGTCGGCGACGTCGCCGAACTCAACGGCCAGCGCGTGCGTGTCGTCGGCGACTATCGACTCGGCACCGACTTCGCCGACGACGGCACGATTCTCTGCAGCGACCGTACTTTCAACTCGATCTTTTATTCATATCTCCCCGGCGACACCGGTCTCCACGAAGCGGACTTCGGTCTGATTCGCTTGCAAAAGGGAGCCGATCTTACTCGCGTGCGCGATGAAATAGATGCTTTACTGCCGCCGAACGTGCATGTGATGACGCGAGAACAATTCCTCGACACCGAATTCGCTTTTTGGAACAAGGCTACGCCGATCGGCTACATCTTCGCGCTCGGCACGGTGATGGGGTTCATCGTCGGCATGATTATCTGCTACCAAATTCTCTTTTCCGATATCTCCGACCATCTCCGCGAGTTCGCCACGCTGAAAGCGATGGGTTATCGGCCGCAATACTTCGTCGGCCTTGTACTGCAAGAAGCGTTATTGCTGTCGGTGTTCGGTTTCGTGCCGGGGCTCGTCGCCGGCTTGCTGCTCTATGAAATCGTGACGCTCGCGACCGGCTTGCAGGTTTACATGAGCATGCCGCGAGTTTTCGGCGTCGTACTGCTCACGGCGTTGATGTGCATTATCTCGGGCGTATTGACCATGCGTAAAGTCGTCACCACGGATCCCGCGGAGTTGTTTTAATGTCCGACCACGGCAATCTCTCTACCGGCGCACCGTCGACGAGCCCGACTCCTTCGCGCCGGAGCCATCAGGCCACGCGCGAGAATCCCGCCCTGCGCGGCGAAGGCTACGCCGCGAATCTCGCCGTCAGCATCGATGGGCTCAACCACACTTACGGCACCGATGAGCTGAAGAAGCAGGTGCTCTTCGACAATCACCTCGATCTTGCGCGTGGCGAAATCGTCATCATGACCGGTCCGTCGGGCTCCGGAAAAACAACGTTGCTCACTCTCATCGGCGCGCTGCGCACCGTACAAGAAGGGAGCATTCGCGTCATGGGGCGCGAGATGCGGGGGCTCACGAGCGGCCAGCTCAATGAAGTCCGTCGCGATATCGGCTTCATCTTCCAAGCCCATAATCTTTTTACCTCGCTCACGGCGCAGCAAAACGTACGCATGGCTTTGGAGCTCAAAGACGACGACACGGCACGGATGAATCGCCAAGCGGAAGAGATGCTCACGGCCGTCGGGCTCGGCCATCGGGTGCATTACAAACCGCAACAACTTTCCGGCGGCCAACGGCAGCGCGTCGCCATCGCGCGGGCCCTCGTGCATCAACCGAAACTCATCCTCGCCGACGAGCCGACCGCCGCGCTCGATAAGGAATCAGGCAGGGACGTCGTCAACCTCTTAAAGAAGTACGCCAAGGAGCAGTTGACGACGATCCTCATCGTTACGCACGATAATCGGATTCTCGATGTCGCCGATCGAATCGTAAACATGGTCGACGGTCGGATCATATCCGACGTCGTCATCAGCGAATCGCAAGCGATCTGCGAGTTCCTCCGACGCGTTCCGTTGTTCAGCGGCTTGCTTCCTCACACGCTCACGCAGGTCGCCGATAAGATGGAGCTTTCGGAGTATCAACCCGGACAGATCGTATTTCGGCAAGGGGATCCCGGCGAAAATTTCTATCTCATCCGCAGCGGAGAGGCCGAGGTTGTCATTCGCGACGACACGGAAGAAAACGTGGCCGCCACGCTCGATGAAGGGCGCTTCTTCGGCGAGAAAGCGTTGATGACAGGCGAGCCGCGCAATGCGACGATCCGCGCCAAGACGCCGCTCGTGCTCTGCGCTCTCGACAAAGACGAGTTTCGCGAGGTGATGGAGTCGAGCGCGACCTTCAAAGAAGAACTGCGCAAGGTGCTCTTCGAGCGGCAGATGTAGTCGGCCTTAGAGTCCGCGACATTCCGCTTCAAGCGCCCCTTCATGCTGATGGAGCTCGACTTCCGCACGCTTCCACGCGGTCACGGCCGAGACGACGGCTTGCTGCGCTTCGATTCGCTTGATTCGCGCCGCATCGATTTCCAGAAACGACGCCTGCCCGGTCGTGTGCAACTCTTCGAGTTGCGCGATGCGCACGTCCCAGGAAGCGACTTGCCGCTCGGCCAGCGAGGCTTGGCGACGACGAGCGTTCACCGTAAACGCCGCGGCACGTACGTCGCCGGCGATCTGTTCTTCGCGGCTGCGTAACAAATCGGCGAGTTGGTTTTGCCGAGCGCAAGGTTCGCAGTCGCTCCCGCCGCCGAGTGCCTTGGAAATCTTCAACGTCGCAAACTTCGCTTTCAAACCCAAGAGACCGTGCGTGCTCCCGAGCAATTCGGCGATCGCGTCGGTCGGGGTCGTTCCGTCGGCCGCGAGGCTCCGCAACGCAATCAGCTCGGGCCGAGTCGCGAGCGCGTAGCCGACTTCCGTCTCGACATCCGGCGGCGATGTCGTCGGCCGCAAAGGATCCGAAGGCCAGAAGAACGCGTTCGGGGAGGAAGTCGGGCCGAGCAGGGCATGCAACTGCGCGTTCATCGTCACGCGCTTGGCTTCCAAGTCGGTTCGCTCGGAATCGAGCGTCATGCGCTGCCGCTCGAATTCGGTCCGGTCGAACGGCACCTGTAATTCGTTCCGTTTGATCTCGCCGGCTTTCGCGAGAATGTCATCGATGACGACCGCCGTCGCTTCGATAGAATCGAGCCCGGCTTCGACCTCAGCGAGGCCGAAGTAGAGTTTCAGCGCATCGGCGGAACTCTTGTTGCGTGCCTCGCGTGCAGCGGCGGTTTTGATTCGTTGCAGCGCGTGATGCGAAGCCTTCTGACAATGCTTTACATCATCGCAACAAACGGCGTTCTTCTCGCCGTCAAGCAAATTGCCGAGCATCGAATGGCGAGCCGCTAAGCATTGGCACTCGGCCGCACTGAGCGTCACGTACTCATTCGACGGCGGTGAAATCGATTCGACTTCGGATGCTGCTACACCCGGCTCGATCGCGATCTTGCCGCGAGCGACTGGCGAGAGTTCATACGTGTAATCGCTGCGCGAAGTGGCGCCGCTCCGAACCTTATCGTGCGCGCAGCCCAAAGCAGTCGTCGTAACGACGAGCAGCGCAAGCGATATGGCGAGCATACGATCAGGCATCCTTACCTCCGCGCGCATCGAAAGCGCGACGTTCGTAGGGATAAGATCGCCGGCCGCGGCTTCAAACTGGAGAAAATCCGGGGCTTTTAACGCCTGCATCCGGAGGCGTACCGTATCGGCGGAAATACGAAGCCGGCGTCGCGCGCAGTCGCGGCGACGCTAGCGGAAAACGGAGTCATTCGATGATTCTTCGTGAACCATTTGTCATCCGATTTCTTAGAGATTTACTTGGCAGTATCTTTCGGAACGTACTTCCACTCTTCATCGAAGAACCCTGCCGCCACGACCTTGCCCGGCAGCTCGTCCGTCGGCGGTTGCGTCGTGTCGATGAAGGCCCAATCGGGGAGCTTAGGATTCTGGAGCGAGTTCGTCCGGTCGACCGCTTCGCGAAAAGTGAGGCCGCTGTTGAGTGCGACGTACTTCTCTCGATTAAGCGGGTTCGGGTAGATCAACACCGGCACGACCTTCGTCGCATCGAACTCCAAGTCGCCGATTCCGACAACCTTGTCGGTCCAACGAATCGGAAGCTTGTCGAGAATTTTCGCGATCAACGGATTCGTGTGCGGCGTGCCCCAGAGAACGAGGTTACTCGTCGCGATATCTTCGTCGTTTACTTTAGAAGCCGATTTACGAAGTGGCTCGCCGCGCATCAACTCGCACCAGCGACTCAAGAAGTGCTGCGATTCGAATTCCGCCCAACGATCGATGCCGGCCCCGTTCGTCTTCGCATCCGGCGGCACAACGGTGAAGCGAGAGCGAAAGGCATCGTCGATCGGGCCTTGGAGAACCGGCGACTTCCGACCGGCGATGGCTTTCACGAAATCTTTCCAGAGGCTGTTCTTCCAGACGCCGTTTTCTTTGACGAACAGAAACGGCGAATCGATTGTTTGTCCGTCGACCTCGATTTCGGCGGCTATAGGCTCATTGATCGCGAACGACGAAATATTCTTCGTGCGCACGACGATCTTCTCGCCGTTCCTGACCAGGTCGATCCGCGAGTCATCCCAATGCTTCTCCAAGCCGGTCGCCAGGACGATGCCCATCTTGTCGTAGCGCAACGTCTTCGTTTGCAGCGAGGTTCGCGACGGGTTCTTATCGCGACCTTTGGAGACGATATCGGCAAGCCGCCTCTGGATCTCGGCAAGAGTTTCCGGATGATACTTGTGCCCAACGCCAGGACCGATCAAGTGCGGAATCTTCAATCCTTCCTCGGCTAAGGCTTGCTCCATGATATCGGCCGCGGCCTTTTGCTTGTCGTCGGCGCCGCTGTAGGCGATGACCGGAACGTTCAACAAATTGCGGCGGTAGTCGGGCACATCGTAGAGCCCCCACAATGTTTGTTCGTACGACGGCGGCATTTTGTCCGGCGTGATGTTTTGATAACGGCGCACATCGACGAACCCGGCCCCGGGATGAACCGCGCACCAACGATCGGCGAAATGCGCTCCCATGTGCCACGCTCCGGCTCCTCCCATCGAGAAGCCCGCCATCACGATCCGATCGTCATCGATCTTGTAATTCTTCGACACATCGGCGATCGCTTCGAGCACATCGATTTCTCCGGCGCTTTTAAAGCCGTTGCAGTAGCGCCCGAAGGGATGCAACACGATCGCATTCTCCGGCTGCAGCGGTCCCGGTGCTTTCGTGCCGAGAAATCCAGCGATGAATTGCAAGTCGCACTGCGTGTCGCCCCGGCCATGCAGCCAAACGTAAAGCGGCACCGGCTTCGTGAGGTCGAGCTTTTCGGGTATTACAAGAGCGTACGGTTGCACGGAGTCGTCGATGAGCGAGCGAAATCCGCGCACCACGACGCCGCGGGTTTCCGCCCAAGGTGCCTTACCGCTCGCGAGCGCCGCGGCCCGCTCCAGCGCGATCTTCTTCAACGCCTCGACCCGCTTAAGATCTGCGTCGGGCTTGAAGAACTCGTTGTGGCGAAGCGCCAGATCGATCGCCTTGCGAAAAATCTCCACGTCGGGCCGAAGCGCATCTTTCTCCGACCAGGGCTTAACGACAGGTCCCAAAGCCTCGTTGATCTCGGCTAGTGCGGCTTTCGCTTTGGCGAGATCGGCAGCGCCGAGCGGAGCAACCACCGGCGGCAACCTGCGCACGATCCACGGCGGCCAAGCTTCGGTTTCGGCTGCCGTCGCAATGTCGCTGCCGAGTAGCGAGCCCCACGCTATCGATACGGCACAAAGAAGCTTTCGTAGCGGCATCATGGCAACCTCGAACGAGCAGCAAGGGGGTCGAACCAAGAGTCCACAGACTAACGCTTCCTCGGGGCGAGCTCAAATCTCGCGGCGCGGGTTTTCCGAGGTCGGCGGGTCGAGTAGATTGCTGGTTTCGCAAACTACTCACCTGCCGCACCGTGCGCTCACAACACTTCCGACTGGTTAGTGACTCGATGACGAACAACGCCGCTGAGAATTCCTCTGCTGCCTCCTCGACGCCCCGCACAATCCGACGAAAACTCGCCGGGATGATGTTCCTGCAATACTTTATGCAAGGAGCGTATCTCACGATCTTGTCCGTCTACGTGAAGGATGCCTTGCATTTCACCGACGAACAGATCGGCTGGTTCATCTCGGCGATGGCCGTCGGGCCGGTGCTCGCGCCGTTCATCGTCGGCCAGTTGGTCGATCGGATGTTGCCGACCGAGCGCGTGCTCGCCGGGTGCCATTTTCTCGGCGGCCTAATCATGCTCGCGATCTACTATCAAACTGCGTTCGTTCCGGTCATCGTGCTCGGCACGCTTTATTCGGTGCTTTACATCCCGACGATGATGCTCACCAACTCCTTGGCCTTCCATCATCTTCGCAATCGGGATCGCGAATTCCCGTTGATTCGCGTGTGGGGAACCATCGGATTCATCGTTCCTTCGTGGCTGATCTCGT
Source organism: Planctomycetia bacterium (assembly GCA_021413845.1). Lineage (NCBI taxonomy): Bacteria > Pseudomonadati > Planctomycetota > Planctomycetia > Planctomycetia bacterium. The sequence continues at coordinate 153,370 of JAIOPP010000057.1, forward strand.
TTTATTTTCTTAAAGGGCTCACCGGCGACGCGCTGAGCCGCGGTCAAGGGATCGCGTTCATCGTCGCGGGGATCGCCGGAATCGTGATGTCGATTTACTGTTTGCTGCTGCCGCATACTCCGCCGACGCCGCGCGGCAGCGGCAACTTCGCGCCGGGCGTGGTTCTAAGGCTCATGAAGCGGCGCGACTTCGCGGTGCTGTTCGCCGTCAGCTTCTTCATCGCGGCCGTGCATAACTACTTCTTCGTATGGAACAGCCCGTTGGTGAAGCAACTTCTCACGCGACACGACTGGGCCGATCGAACGCAAGCGTTCACGACGATCGGCCAAATCACCGAAATCCTCGTCATGGGCTTGCTGGCGCCGATGATTCTTAAGTTCGGATACAAGCGAACCATGATCTTCGGCGCGATCGCCTACGCTGTGCGTTGTCTGGCATTCGCCGAAGCCGCGAACCCGGAGTTGCCGTTCGGCGCGGCGCTGGCCGTCGCGGCGTTCGGGCAAGCGCTCCACGGTTTTTGCTTCGCATTCTTCATGGCCGCGGCATTCATCTATATCGATCGCGAAGCGCCGGCCGATGTGAAGGGGAGCCTGCAAACCATTTACGGCGTCTTTGTCATGGGGCTCGGAGGGGTCGCCGGCGGAGTCTGGGGCGGCCGGATGGGGCAATGGTTTCCGGAGACTGTCCTCGCCGCCGGAGTGACGTCGAGAACCTACGATAATTGGGCGCCGATCTGGCTCTGGTGCGCAGCCGCCGCCGGCCTATGTGCCCTGGCCATGGCGATGTTCTTTCCTCGCGTCGCTCCCAACCCGCAAGCCGTCGGCGAACTCGGTTCGAAACGATAGTATCGCCTCTTTTATTTCGCATCGCCCATTCACGAATCGAGCGCTATGGCCGCCATGGAATTGACGAAGACCTACCGCATCGGGGTACTCGGCCTGACGCACGACCACGTGTGGCAAAACCTACGCGAGCTTTCCGGCACGCCTCACGGCTTGCTGACCGCCGTAGCCGACCCGAACAAACCGCTCCTCGAACGTGCGAAGAAAGAGTTCGAGTGCGCAACGTACAAAGACCCGCTCACGCTGTTGCAGCGCGAGCGACTCGATGCGGTTTACATCTTCGGCGACAACGCTCTCTCCGTCGAAATGGCCGAGGCCGCGGCGGAGCGCGGGCTGCACATCATGGTCGAGAAGCCGATGGCGGCCGACCTGATTGGGGCCGACCGCATGCTCGCGGCTGCGCGGCGCAGCAACGTACGCTTAATGGTCAACTGGCCTTTCGCTTGGCGTCCGCAAATGCAGCACGCCATCACGCTCGCACGGAGCGGCGAGATCGGTCGGATCTGGCAAGTGAAATACCGCGCCGCTCATGAAGGGCCTCTCGAGCTCGGTTGCAGCGAGTATTTCGTCGGCTGGTTGTACGACCCGGAGCTGAACGGAGCCGGAGCGCTGATGGACTACGGTTGCTACGGAGCTTGCCTCTCGTCTTATCTGTTGGGGCTGCCGAGCCGGGTGACGGCCGTCGGCGGCCGGCTTTGCAAAGAAGATGTCTTGGCGGAAGACAACGCCGTGATCGTGATGTCGTATCCGCGGGCCGTTTCGATCGCCGAAGCGTCTTGGACGCAAATCGGCAATCTCACGGCTTACGTCGCCGTGATCCACGGCACGAGCGGCACGATCTTCGTCGAAGCCGGTGAACAAGGGCGCGTGCTGTTGGCGACGAAGGAACTGCCCGACGGCGCCGCCGTCGTGATTCCACTGCTTCCGCCCCACTTGCAGAACCCGAGCGCGAACTTCGTGTATTGCCTCGAAACCGGCGAGGAGTTCGCGCCGCTATGCGAAGCGCGCACGGCCCGCGACGCCCAGGAAATCCTCGAAGCGGCGCTGTTGGCGATCGACTCCGGCAGCGATGTGTCGCTACCGTTGCGAAACATCTAACGAAAAATCGACCAGCGGTCGGTCGGTTAGACCTTCAGAGCCGTTTCGTGCGACAAGACGCTTGCGTGGCGGGCCCGAATCGGCTCGACATACTCGCTCAGGAACTCGTCGACTTGTTGCGGAGCACGGCCGACGAACTTCTCGGCCTTGAGCGCTTCGGCGAAGTTGACCTTCTTGAAAGCGTCGTCGGCCTTGAGGCGTTCGAGCAGATCGTTTTCGCCGCCGAGTTGCTTCACGACGAGGGCCGCCGCTTGGCTGTGTTGGCGGATCTTTTCGTGCAACGATTGACGATCGCCCCCATGCTCGACGGCCGCCATGAGAATATTTTCCGAAGCCATAAACGGCAGCTCCGCCTTCAAATGCCGCGCAATGACTTGCGGATAGACGACGAAGCCCGAGGCGATGTTTTGATACAAGATCAAGAGCGCGTCGGTCGCGAGGAAGCCCTGCGGAAGCGTCAGACGTCGGTTCGCGCTGTCGTCGAGCGTCCGTTCGAGCCATTGCGTGGCGAGCGTCGCCCCTGCGCTTTGCTCTAAGCTCATGACGAAGCGCGCCAAGCCGCAAATACGCTCCGAGCGCATCGGATTGCGTTTGTATGGCATCGCCGACGAGCCGATTTGTTCGGCCTCGAACGGTTCTTCGACTTCCTTCATGTGTTGCAAGAGGCGCACGTCGGTCGCGGCCTTGTGCGAACTTTGCGCGATGCCCGAGAGAGTGGCGAGGACTTGCGAATCGACTTTGCGCGAATAGGTTTGGCCGGTTACGGGATACGCGGCCTCGAAGCCCATCTTGCGGCTCACCAGTTCGTCGAGCTCGCGAACTTTGTCGTGGTCGCCGTGGAAGAGTTCGAGGAAACTCGCTTGCGTGCCGGTCGTTCCTTTGACGCCGCGAGCCCGCAGCCCTGCGAGTCGGAACTCGACTTCGTCGAGATCTTGCACCAAGTCATAAATCCACAGGCAGGCTCGCTTGCCGACGGTCGTCGGCTGAGCCGGTTGAAAATGCGTGAAGCCGAGGCACGCGAGATCGCGCGTTTCGGCGGCGAACAACCCGAGGCGATCGATCACGGCGGCCAAGCGATTACGCACCAGCGTCAGGCCTTCGCGAATCAGAAGCAAGTCGGTGTTATCGGTAACGTAGCAACTCGTAGCGCCGAGATGGATGATGCCGCGGGCCGTTGGGCAAACATCGCCGTAAGTGTGAACATGCGCCATGACGTCGTGGCGGAGTTTCTTTTCGTGGCGATGTGCGACGGCGAAATCGATGTCGTCGGTATGGAGCCGGAGCTCGTCGAGCTGTTCTTCCGTGATCGGCAAGCCGAGTTCGGCCTGTGCTTCGGCAAGAGCGACCCATAGCTTGCGCCAGGTGCTGAACTTCCGCTGCGGACTCCAAAGCCGGCTCATGGCATCCGAGGCATAGCGGGCAATTAGCGGGTTGTCGTAAAGTTCGCTCATGTTCGGCGGCTCGCAAGGCATGAAAGGAAGAACTAAACAGTATTCTAACGGATCGCGGCCCCGATAACAGGAGCCGCCGAAACTCCGCAGCCGGCGAGGTTTCATCGCCTCGTGCGACGAGAGGCTCGGCGTTGTGCGCGCTTTTAGCCACGGCTATGCTGACTCGCGAAGCCCAACCCTTTGCCGACCGCAACCGCACCCAGACCGCAGCTTGCTCCTTGCCCATCGACGATATCACTCCCTGGCAGCACGAACATAAGTTCCACGAAGGAAATCCGGCCGGTGAGCGCAACACTTGGCGAGTCGTAGGACTGACGGCCGCGATGATGGTGGTCGAAATCGTATGCGGCACGGTCTTTCATTCGATGGCACTCTTGGCCGACGGCTGGCACATGGCTACGCACGTCGCCGCACTCGGCATCGCTGCGCTGGCGTATTGGTTCGCGAGACGCTGTATCGGTGACACCCGCTTCGCTTTCGGGCCGTGGAAGATCGAAGTTCTCGGCGGGTTCAGCAGCGCGCTCGCGCTAGGCATGGTCGCGGTTTACATGACGATCGAGTCGCTCGAACGGCTCTGGTCGCCGGTCGAAATTCAATATACGGAAGCGCTGATCGTCACCGCGATCGGGCTCGCCGTGAACATCGCCAGCGCGCTATTGCTTGCCGATCATGGACACGACCACGGACATACTCACGATGCCGATGGTAAATCGAAAACCTGCGACCATGACCACACGCACAAACCGCTGCATAAGCACGACGATCTCAATCTTCGGGCCGCATACGTGCATGTCATCGCCGACGCATTAACCTCGGTTTTAGCGATCGCGGCTTTGCTCGGCGGCAAATTTTTCGGTTGGCAACGGCTGGACCCGATCATCGGAATCGTCGGTGCGGCGATCGTCGGCGTGTGGGCCGTAGGGCTGGTGCGCGAAGCGAGCCGCGTGTTGCTCGATCGAGAGATGGATCACCCGCTGGTTGATGAAATCCGCGCGACGCTGGAAGCCGACGGCGATACACGCGTGACCGACTTGCATGTTTGGCGCGTCGGACCGAATCAATTTTCTTGCGCGGCTGCGATTGTCGCACGCAACCCGAAAACGCCTGACGAATATCGCGTATTGCTGAAGCGGCACACGGCGTTGACCCATGCCACGTTGGAAGTCGTGCCGCTCGATCGATAACGGCGGGAGATCTCTAGCGGCGCCTTTTCTCGCGAGCGCCGCGCGGGTAGACTCCCTTTCGGGTCAGGAACGGAGAATCTCCTTTTCGACGTCTGACGCCATTTCCAAGAGGAGCCTGCGATGCCGAGTTTAACCGTAGACGGAGTCGGGACGTTCGAAGTTCCTCAAGGGAAGCGGCTCGTCCTGGCTCTCACCGACGAAGCCGGCATCGATCAACTCCACGCTTGCGGCGGTAAAGCGCGATGCACGACCTGCCGTGTCGAATTTCTCGCGGGCGAGCCTGCTGAAATGAACGATGCGGAACGGACGGTATTAGCCGCAAAAGGGGTGACCGGCGTCCGCTTGAGTTGTCAGATCGTTTGCGATCACGATATGACCGTCCGCGCGATCAGCCGCTTCGAAGGGAGCGGCCGCAAAGACGCCGGCTCGCGCCCGCCGGACACGATCGGCTAGGTCGCATGCCTATTGGAATGTGCCGCGAACCTTCTCCCGCTGTCATCGCAAAGCGTCGGGCACCCAAGCGGGGATTGCCTTCGCAAGCACTTTAAGAGCGAAGGAATATCGAGGGTCGTCCGTCGGACTTGGATCGGTATGCATCGCGATTCCGATGAGTCCGGACCAACGGATGTCGGCCCAGGGAAGCGAAGTCGCCGCGGCATACTGCCAGGCACGACATTGCGCGTCGTTCAAAGGGAGCTTTTCTACTTCCACTCGCGCAACCTCCAGGCGGCGCAATTTCTCCTTGACGGCCAGGCCGGCAAATTCCGTGCGAATGGAATTCGGCAACTTACTCAACTGCTCGGTTTTTTCACGCTCGATGTATTTCGAGAGATCGGCCGCATACGCCTCCCAGCCATCCCAAGGAAATGGAGGATGCGCCCCCCAATCGAATCGCAGAAGCTCGAGCGCTCGGATCGATACGGCGATTGCGAGGGTTTCGATAAGCAAGTTCGACCTTGCCGGCCCGAACTTGATGTGCGCCAATTCGTGCGACAGCTGATAGGCGAGATTTTGCCACCTAGCCCCTTTGGAGCTTAAGCCGACTCGATAAGTCGCTCCCCGATGATCTTGTAACTCCCAAAATACTTGAGGCCCTTTGTCTTGATAGACGAGCGAGATCGGGCGATCACCGAAGGGAGGAATGCCCGGAATCAAACCATCGACGATCCCCGCGACGCTATTGGCGACTAACAGCAGTCCCGCGGTTTGCGACAAATCGGGAAATGGAGTGGTCGAGGTGATTTTCACGAAGATGGCTTGTGTCTCTTCAAGTAGCCGGGGCGGGGGTAGAACAGATCACCTTTCGCCCCGGCTACAAGCGTTTTTTCGAGACGCAGGCGCGCAGATAGGCGCAGTTCGGGCCGGGGGGTCAATTCCTCACGGCCCGTTTTTGTTGGGTGGGACCACTAAATAGGGATACAATCGCCCCGTATCTAATGGGCATTTCCGGGGAGTATCTTTATGATCGCCGAATGGTTTGTACTTTCAAACGGCGAGTCGATCGGTCCGTACACTCAGAATCAGATCGTCGAATTCATCCAAGAAGGAAGCCTGTCGCCAACGAGTTACGTGCGACGACTTGATGGTCCTTGGATCACGATCGCCGAGGCGTTCTTACGGATGGTCGCCGCCGCATCGAGCCATTCCGTCAGCGGAACAGGCACTTTAGCCATCCCAGCGCCGGAGCCGGAGCCGATCGCTGCGTATGCATCGACAACATCGACCCCTACCTTTCGATACCGTCGAAAAAAGTCATCCCATTTGAACCTGCTGATGACGATCGCAGCGATTGCGGTCGGCGGAGCAGCAGCGATTTATACCGCTAAAGGTCTGCTCACAGCCTTAGCTCCCAAAGCGGTTGAAGAATCTGAGCCTGAAGTGATCGTGGTTCAACGCCCGAGTCCGGCACCGAAACGTCCTACGGCGCTCGACGTTCCATCGGGACCACGAAAAACAAGGACGCCGATCGAAGAAGTGCCGAGCGCGCCTGTGGTCGCGACTAAGCCGACGACTCCTCCTGAAAAACGACCACCTTTGCCCGTTCCCGTTTCTCCTGCGGAGGATGCGAAGCCAGATCAGGCGACAATAACTTGGCTCAGCACACTCGAATCCATTCATACCAGGCGCGACTCGCTGATGCTGAAGATCGCGGCGGTGAAACAAAAGGGATTGCCGCTGGAGGATCAAGCCAAGACGATCGATGCCGAATGCAGGCCGAAAGAGAAACGGATTCGAGAACTCAACATCGAAATCGGCAACCTGGATTCCGACCGGAGACTCCTTGAGTCAGCATTCCAAACCAACGGTGACACATCTCTCCCCAGCAAAATTTCAAGGCTGAGTTCGACAATCCAGTCTCTGCGATCAGAGATTCAATCTCTGGATACCACTGCGCAGCGCGAAGTGTATCGCAAACTAATGAGCGAGATCAATTCGCTCAAAGAGGCATACGAGCAAGTTCTCAGAGAAGCCGATAACCTCCGGGCCGAGTTAGTTTTTCATCTCAATCCTTTTGCCGCCGCACCCGAGCCGATCGCAAAAGCGGGGCTCAGCTATTTCAGTCGCCCGATCCCCAACAATAACGCCCTCCCCAACAGCAACGTGGTTCTCAAAGCTTGGAATGAGTTCGGCATGGCGTGCATTTACTTGCGGAAGGGAGACGACCGTAATGCGGAGAAGTTCCTCAACGCGGCGATGACTTCGGAACCGCAGGAAGCGACGTTTCGCGCGATATTCGGTTACTGGAAATTGCAGCGCGGTCAGGACGATGATGCCCTCACCGAAATCGTAGCCGCGCTGAAGGCCCATCCGGAGAATTGGACGGTGAGCTTCGTGATGGCTTTGATCCAATTACGAAAGGGCGCGCTGAGTTCAGCGGAGATATTCCTGCGCAAGTGTCGCGAACTCGACAAAAACAATCAACGCGGCCTTACGTTGCTCTCGCTGCTAAAATCGGCGTCGTCCGACGAAAAAATCAGGAATGCAAAGTTCGCAAAACAGTTTGCGGACGAGGCTTTGAAATTAGGTAAATCGGCGGCAACTCATATCGCCACGGCCGCAGCCCACGCGGAAGCCGGCGAGTTTCCCGACGCCCTGAAACATGCTCAGTCGGCAGTTGCTTTGCGGGAAGCGAAAAATCCCGACGACTTTTACCTTCGGAGCATCGACGCGCTGAGCAAGTCGAATGCCATACGGATCGATTGGCCGAAGTTTGACGCCTGGAACCAGTTGTAGTCCGGCCGCCCTTCGGGAGCCGGATGGAGAGGCACGCGAAACTCCCGTTGCTAACGGCTACTAACGGCGGATCGTGGCAAAATGGGTCGAGAATCGACCTCGAACGCGTAGGGCGCGATTTAAGCCCCGGTTGCACCCGACGACCCGACGTTCGCAAGAGCGGTCGTTTGCCCCGGAGCGTGCGAACCACGCGGTCGGTTTCAGACGAGATCGGCTAGGGGGCGGCCGGGTTCTCGTCACCCTGGAGATGTACGCGAAATTCGATACCCAGCGCGTCGGCCAGCTTCGTTGCGGTGTCGATGCGAATGTCTCCGCCGTCGATAAAGCGACTGAGCGCAGACTGCGGCACCCCGGCAAGTTTCGCGAGTTGATTTTGAGAGATACCAACCTTGCCGATAATTTTTCGCAGTTGCACATCAAGCGTCGGCCATCGTTTCGGCTTTCGCTTTGGATCGGCAGCGGGCAATAAGGCGGCGCGAAGCGCGGCTTGCTGTTCTACCGGCTTGGCGTCGATCTTCTCCGCAACGGCTGCTTGCCGGGCCGCTAGATTTAGGCCGCCGCTTGGCTGCTTTGGCGTTGCAGAATTCCGCGAACGCTTGCGGGGTTCCATTGGGCATTCCCTTCCTTGGTCGTGATGTTGCGGCGCGTCAATTCGTCTGCGATCGATTGGAACGAATAGCCTTTGGCGCGGAGACTGAGAATCGTTCCGATCGTCTCTTGCTCGGCGACATTCGGCACAAGCAATACGCCGTCGGCGCTCAAGTCGAAACCGAACCGAACCTTGCCGCAGCGTTCGCCGTTGCGGATCTTGTGTTTCAAGGCTTCGCGGGTTCGCTCGGCGGTCGTTTCGCGCTCCCATTGTGCGACGGAAAGCAGGACATTCAAGACCAAGCGGCCGGCGGCGGTTCGCGTGTCGATCGAATCGGCAACGCTGAAAAGCTGCTTTCCGGCCTTTTCGCCGAAATAGCCGTCGATCAGCGTTTGCCAGTCGGCCACCGAACGCGTAAGCCGGTCGAGTTTCACGATCACAAGCCCCTCGGCTTCGCCGCTCCGAAGCATCGTCAGGGCACGTTGCAGACCGGGCCGTTTCAAGCTCTTGGCGGACTCACCGGCGTCGACGATAGTCTCGACAATCGTGAGGTCGTACAGCGATGCATATGCGGCGGCCTTCATTTGCTGGGCAGCAAGGGAAACGCCGTTGTCGGCTTGGTCGTCAGTGCTCACGCGGACATATGCGATAACTTTCATGCCGGCTCTCCCCGATAGCGTTCTTTCTCGTCTGCATTGCATGTTATCGTAATAAGCATAATAGGTCAATCGTAATTCCGATAACATTTTATTGATCAGCAAAGGGAGGGGCGGTTTACTCCGGGCGCGGACATCCGAATAAGAGCATGCCAAACCTGGCGAAAAATGAAGACGGAGACACGATTCCAATTGCATACGGTCGTCTACAATTACCGGGGTAAAACATCACGCCAATATCTGGGAAGGACCCACCGACATGATCGCAGCCAACCGAGACGCCGCACCCGACGACGAGCCAAGCGGCCGCGCACCGACCGGGCAATTCGCAGCGGGGAATTCATACGCCAAGGGCAATCGCCACTCCCGCCGCGTCTCCGCGTCTCGCGATGCGATTGCCGGAGCGATCACGGCCGACGACTTGGCCGACGTGGCAAAAGCGTTACTGGTCAAAGCGAAAGAGGGCGACGTGAGCGCCGCGCGTGAACTCTTCGACCGATGCCTCGGGAAAGCCGTCCCGATGCCGAGCGGCGACGACGACGATATCGGCCCAACCAAGCGGCCGACGCCGGAGGAACTTCGTGCGCTGCTTGAGAAGGCCGGGCACCGGATCGCTAACGCATATTTCGGTTGACGGATATAATCTTCACATCGGCAGGGGCCTAATTACCCCCGAACGCTCGGCGCTGCGTCACGAATCACCCCTCGCGGCGCTGCGCCAGCGGCCGTCTCATAAAGGGGTGAATCATGGCGAAGAAACTGAAGTCTGGAAGTGCGCCAGAAGCCGGAGAACGAAGGCTCATGCCGTCGTGGTCCGAGGCCGCGATGTTGAAAGCGGAAGCTGCGACGCCGAAGCGTCCACCGTACTGGCGAGGCTCATTGACTCAAGACGTCGAAACGCTCGACGACTTGCGCCGCTATATTTCAATGATGCTGGAGATTACGGACGTTCCGGGCGCGCGTTCGGGCGTACTCATCGAAGCTTTTTCAAACGCTGACACCTGGTTTTTTCGTTCAGGACTCACACAACAGCCACCGCCGTTTCCGGATCCGACCACCGACCACCAAGCCCGCAAGGCCTTGATGGAAATGCGGCGATGGATCGATTCAGGAGATGGCCCGACGGCAACGAAATCGACGGGCGCTTCGGACGAAGTAGATCGTAGCGAACCGCCAGTAGTCGTCCAACATGCAGATGGACCCGAGCCGTCGCCGCGACAAGACGCTCCTGCTGCGGTCATTGAAACCGCCCCCGCACCACCTACGACCGTCGAAATTAAGCTGCGATGGGACGACGCCCGCAGGGAGTTATGGCTCGGAGATACCTTCGTCACTCGCTACAGACAGCCAGCGCAAAATCAAATGGCGATTATTGCTGCTTTTGTTACAGCACAGTGGCCCACGAAAATTGAATGTCCGCACGCATTTAGAGGTGCAAAGGCTGCGTCTACTTTGAATGATACGATTTACGAGTTGAACACGCGACAAAGCATCATTCGTTTCTACGGAAACGGCACGGCCAACGACATCGTTTGGGAGGTCCGGCAAAGCTCCGATAAAGCTCCGGCATAGCTCCGATAGAGGTCCGGAGTTCGCATCCGTATTGTTGTGCATGCCGTCGAACACGGCAGACACCCGCAACAACTATAGGAGCGAAAATGAGCACGGCAGCACACTATCCCATCAAGCTGAGAACCGTCAAAGAGACGGCGGTTATCTGCGGCCTGAGCACCCGCAGCATCTACGAAATCACCAAGGCCGGGCGGCTGCGCTCGGTTCGTCCGACGCCGTTCAGCGTTCGCTATACGGACGCCGACATTGCGGCGTTTATCGAGTCGCTCCGTCATCCGGCGACCGTCTCCTAACCCACACCGCGCAAGAAAGTAGCCTCGCGCGCCACCGGCCAAGGAAACGCGACGAGGCTCGAAAGGATTCCCATGCACAAGAATTATACGGATTACCAGTCTCCTTACAAACCGCCGTCGCCTGAATGGCGAAATCTCGACGCGCAAATCTATCGCCAGCTTTATGAAGACATGAAGCTCATCGCGACGCGTAACGATGGGCTCGACCTGAAGGACCATATCCGGGCTCTGCGACTTAATCCGTGGCAAGAGGTCGAAGAGGTCAAGTACGACTCCGAATACTCGGGCCGCAAGCCGGAGGACTTCGCGGCCGAGCGGCTGGCTAAGGAGATTCTGCCAATCGACAACGCCGTGATCAGCGGCGTCGGCTTGTGGATGCGCAACCGCAGCGCGCTACTGGCGATCGCCAAAGAGGTTCGCGAATGGGCCGACAAGATCCGCAACCGCAAGGTTGATCGGAGGACGGCATGAGCATCATCCCCGCGGAGATCCCACAATCGTCCATCCTGGTAATCCAAGACTCGCGAGAACAAAACCCGTTCGATCTCGAGCCGCTGAATTTCGTCGTCGGCACGTTGTCGACCGGAGACTATTCGATTCGAGGCCTTGAGCACGTTGTTGCCATCGAGCGCAAGAGCCTTGACGACATGATCGCGTGCGTGGGCATCGAGCGTGAACGCTTCGACCGTGAAGTTCAACGCTTGCTCGCCTATCCGGTCCGCTGCCTGATCGTCGAAGCGACTTGGCAAGACATCGAGAACGGCGGTTGGCGGTCGCGAGTGTCGCCGCAAGTCGCGCTCGGCTCGCTCTTGGGATGGGTCGCGGCCGGCTTGCCCGTCGTCATGGCGGGGGACCACGAACGCGGCGGTAAGTTCGCCGCTCGCATTCTTTTCACCGCAGCGAAACGCCGTTGGCGCGAAGCTCGGGCGCTGCTTAGCGGCACGGAGGCGTTGGTATGAGTCGTTACGTTCAACCAGAAACGCCGGAAGCCGATTCGTGGACAACTAACGGCAGCGGCGGCGACATCGTGTCGCTTCGTTACCACCGAGGCCGCACGCAGAACGCCATAGCGCACAGCATCGCGAAACGGAATCAACACCGAATGCGATATGTGCTGGGTCAAAAGAAGTTCATCGTCAACGACGGCAAGCGATGGAAGTACGACGAAGGGCCGATTGTGGATGCAATTATCCGGGCGACGACCGACGAGCTATTCACCGATGCCGACGTACTCAACGACGAGATCAGCGCTCGCGATGCCGCCGAGACGATCAGGTTCATTAAGACGCAAAATACGGCTCAGGGTATGGCCGGCATCAAGCGATACTTGCCGAGCGATCCCGGCATTTCAATCACGGCCGACAAACTAGATCAAGACTCCGCGCTGCTGAACGTCTTGAACGGCACTATCGATCTTCGCACTGGCGAACTGCTCAAGCACGATTCGAGCATGATGCTCACGCGGTTGATTGAGTTGCACTATGACAGGTGCTCAGAGTGCCCGACATGGGAGCGAGTGCTAGCCGATGTGTTTCCCGATGCCGAGTTGCGCGACCACATGCAGCGACTGACCGGCTATCTAATGACCGGCTCGGTGCGCGAACACAAGTTGCTGATTTTTTGGGGATGTGGTGCCAATGGAAAAAGCCTCATTGTGGAAACGATCAGGGCGATGCTCGGCGAGTACGCCACGGCCGGAGCCCCTGACTTGTTGATGCAGAAGGGCGACGCGCACCCGACGGAGATCGCATCTCTGTTCGGGCGGCGGTTCGTGCCGTGCGTCGAGACCGAGGAAAACCGGCGACTTGCCGAAGCGCGAGTGAAGTTGCTGACGGGCGGCGACGAACTCACGGCCCGACGGATGCGCGAAGATTTTTGGACGTTCAAGCCGACGCACAAGTTGCTGCTTTGCACGAATCATAAACCCGAACTTCGCGGCACCGACCACGGTATTCGCCGACGGTTGCATCTGGTTCCGTTCGTTCGCACCTTCGCGGCCGACGAACAAGACAAGTCGCTGCCGTCGAAGTTGCGGGCGGAGTTGCCGGGCATTTTGTCTTGGGCCGTCCGTGGCGCGAAGCGATGGGCAACCGAGGGGCTTGGCGAGCCGGAATGCGTCAAAGCGGCAACCGCCGACTACATCGACTCTCAGGACGTTATCGGCACCTTCATTACCGAATGCTGCACCGTGGCATCGTGGGGCAGGGTTCGGGCTTCGTCGCTGTACGGTGCCTATCAGCGTTGGTGCGACTCGGCAGGCGAACAACCCGTTACGCTCCGAAGGTTCGGCCAATCAGTTGGCGAGCGTGGTATCGAAAAACGAACGAACAATGGTGTCTGGTACTTCGGAATTTGCATTCGCGACAACTCCGCAACGGAAGGAACGGAACACTTGGAATAGAAATCCGGTTTAGTTCTATCTCTGCGCCCACGTGAGCGCTTAACCGGAAATGAGGTTCCAACTGTTCCGTTGGTTCCGTAGGGGCCAGACTTCAAACCGATCACCGCCGAAATATCGAAGCCTAAGAATGAGCGAATCCAAACCAAACGACATCGAAGCAATGCGTCTGTATGCCGACAGGCGAATCAAGGAAGCGACGAGCGGCAACCTGGAAGCAATTCGGGAGATTCTTAACGTTGTGTTCGGAACCGACGACGTCCGGAAACGGGCCGAGATCGGAATTGACACGCGACGAATCGTGCAAGATAGTGACGGTCCCTAAAGCGAATCGGATTTTCGGTTTTCCGATGATCCGGCTAGCACAATTAAGAAGGTCGAGTCTGATGCGTAATTTCATTTTACGGGCCGAAGGCCCACAAGCTTCTGCGCGTCCACCAAGCTTTGATCCGCGTCGGCGGGGAGCAAGGAACGCCAGGCCGTTTAATTGCGGCCTAGGGGGAGTTTGTGGGCCTTCGGTCGTTTTTATGCGCATCGGTTTTTTCGCCCCCGATACCTCAAGGTGTCGCTCTCGGGGCGCGATGCGCGGAAAGGACGTCCGCACGTGGCTAGCATTTCAACCGATGCCCGAGGCAACCGACGAATCTTGTTCGTCGATGGAGACGGAAAGCGCAAGCCGATCCGGCTCGGGAAGATGGCGATGAAGGCGACGGAGACGATCAAGATGCGCGTCGAGCACCTCGCGGCCGCAAAGGGTTCAGGCAACGGCTACGATTCCGAAACGGCCCGATGGGTCTCGACGATCGGCGACGAACTGGCGTCGAAGCTCGCGGCCGTAGGACTGATCCCGCGGCGGGAGCGGTCGAGTATCGGCGAGTTCGTCAAAAGCTATGTCGAGTCGCGTAAGGCCGACACGAAGCCGCGGACAATGTGGAAGCTCACTCAGGCCGGGGAGTTGCTGAAAGAGTTCCTCGGGGCCGGCAAGCGGTTGCAGGATGTGAAGCCGGCCGACGCCGACGACTACCGCCGATGGCTCTCCGCCAAGATGGGTGACAACTCGGCGCGGCGCGTGCTAGGTCGGGCTAAGCAATTCTTTCGCGCAGCCGAGCGGAAGAAGCTACTCGCTGAGAATCCTTTCGGCGACATGAAGAACCTCGGCGTGCAGGCCAACCGGTCGCGGGACTTCATCATCACGCGTGAGATGGCCGATAAGGTGCTCGCAGCATGTCCCGACACGCAATGGCGGCTATTGTTCTCTCTCGCACGTTGGGGCGGTCTCCGCACGCCTAGCGAGCCTCTGGCGCTCACCTGGAACGATATCGACTGGGAAAAAAACCGGATTCGCGTTTCCTGCATCAAGACCGAGCACCACGACGGACGCGCCGAGCGGTTCATTCCGATCTTCCCCGAACTCCGGCCGCACCTCGAAACCGTGTTCCACGATCCCAACGGCGGGAACGAGTTCGTGATCACTCGGTATCGGAACGACAACTCAAACCTTCGGACGCAGATGCACCGCATCATTCGTCGGGCTGGGCTTACGCCGTGGGAAAAAACTTTCCAGAATCTTCGGAGCACTCGGGAAACCGAACTTGCCGAAGTCTATCCGCTGCATGTGGTCTGTTCGTGGCTCGGTCACTCGCCGAAGGTGGCGCTCCGCCACTACACGCAAACGACCGACGAACACTTCGCCAAGGCGGCGCATATTCAGGCGCAGCAACCGCCCGTTATGCTCGGAAATGCTTCGCAGCCAAAAATCGAAAGTGCGTAAAACAAGGCATTTCGTAGCATCTCAAAGCATTGCGAACCGCAAGGTAGCCGGGGCGGGGCTCGAACCCGCACGGGAGTTATCCCCCCGCAGGATTTTAAGTCCTGTGCGTCTGCCAATTTCGCCACCCGGCCGGGAAGCTTTTGCAGCGGCTTCGTATCCTAACCTGTTTGCCGCACGGTGCAAACGCCCGATGATTGCTTGTCGGAGCGAAACCGGCCGGGGCCTTTCCGCGGTTCGCCCTCGTCCGCTACGATACGCCTCGCAATGACTTCGACCTTCTCGGATCTTTACGCGAACGATGGACGGCTTTCTCGGCACTCGGGCTTCGATCATGCTCGACATCGTATTTCTCGCGATGTTCGCCGTCGTTCCGACGCTGGCTTGGAGCATCCACCTCGTTCGCAATCGGCGAAACTACCGACTTCACAAGCAAGTTCAAGTCACGCTCGGCATCGTGCTCTTGATCGCCGTCACGTTGTTCGAGATCGACATGCGGTTCGTCACCGACTGGCGTCTCCGAGCGCATGCCTCCCCTTACTACGCAACCGGCGTCGTGATGAACTCCCTTTATGTTCATCTCTTTTTCGCCGTGACGACGACCGCTCTTTGGATCGTCGTCATGGCGCGCGCGCTGCGCAACATTCCGAATCCTCCCGGCCCTTGTCGGCATAGCGCGTGGCATCGGCGCTGGGGTTGGATCGCCGCGCTCGACATGCTCGGCACATCCGTTACCGGCTGGCTATTCTATTGGCTGGCGTTCGTCGCTTAGCGCTCGTAGCTCTACTTGTTGTTCTCGACGATCGGATCGCGCGGAGCCGGCTGCGGCGATGCTGCGGTCGTCTCGAACGGGCTCATTCGTTGCGTCGGCCGACCGGCCGTCGCCGCCACGCGGTTGATCGAATTCAAGAACGCCAGCGCGCTCGCTTCCACGCTGTCGGTCGACACGCCTCGGCCGCGATAAAGCTGGCCGTTGTGCTCGACCTCGACCGTCACTTCCGCTTGCGCGTCTTTGCCGACGGTAACGCTATGAATGCTGAAGTCGCGGCAGGCCACGTCGATGCCCGTGATCTTTTCGATCGCTAAGAACAGCGCATCGAACGGCCCGTCGCCGGCGACGACCTCCTTCGTGACCTCTTCCTTGCCGCGACGCAACGTGAGCGTGACGGACGGAGTATGCCCCATGCCGGCCGCGACTTTATAGCCCGACATGCTCCAAACTTCGACCTCGGGCAAGCCGTGCAACTCTTGTTCGATCAGAGCGGCGATATCGGCATCATAAACTTCTTTCTTCTTATCGCAGAGTCGCTTGAACTTCTCGAACACTTCTTGCAGTTGCTCGCCGGTCAATTGATATCCGAGCGCTTTCGCGCGATCGGCCAAGGCCGCACGACCGCTATGCTTGCCGAGCACGAGGTCGGTCTTCAACAGCCCGACATCCTCGGGCCGCATAATCTCGTAGGTGCTTCGCTCTTTGAGCATGCCGTCTTGATGGATGCCCGCTTCATGGGCGAAGGCATTGCGTCCGACGATCGCTTTGTTGCGCTGCACCTGCATTCCGGTGATATTCTGCACGAGCCGACTCGTCGGCACGAGCCGCTTCGTGTTCACGCCGGTCGTGCATTGGTAGTAGTCGAAGCGCGTGCGAATCGCCATCACGACTTCTTCGAGCGAGCAATTGCCGGCTCGCTCGCCGATGCCGTTGATCGTGCATTCGATTTGGCCGGCACCTGCTTCCACGGCGGCCAAGCTGTTTGCCACGGCCAGGCCGAGGTCGTTGTGGCAATGGACGCTGATCGTCGCTCGATCGATGTTCGGCACTCGATTTTTCAAGTTCCGGATGACGTTCGACATATGCACCGGAGTCGCATAGCCGACGGTATCCGGAATGTTGATCGTCGTCGCGCCGGCTGCGATCGCCGCTTCGACCGCTTGGCAGAGAAAATCTGCTTCCGTGCGAGCCGCGTCTTCCGGCGAGAACTCGATGTCGTCGCAATAGCCGGCGGCGCGCTTCACTCCGGCCACGGCCCTGGCGATGATCTCTTCTTTGTTCATCTTGAGTTTAAACTCGCGATGGATCGCGCTGGTCGCGAGGAAGATATGAATGCGGGGCTGCTTGGCAAGCTTGAGCGCCTCCCAGGCCCGATCGATATCCTGATCGTTGCAACGTGCGAGACCGCAAATGGTCGAGCCGCGAATGTTCGACGCGATCTCGCGAACCGCCTCGAAGTCGTCGGGCGATGCTATCGGAAAGCCGGCCTCGATGATGTCGACCCCGAGATCGACCAGCGCCTGCGCGACTTCGAGCTTCTCGGTTTTGTTCATGCTGCAGCCGGGCGATTGCTCGCCGTCGCGCAGCGTGGTGTCGAAAATCTTGATCGGGCGTACTTCGGCCATGGTCGTGATCCTTCGTAAAGTCGTCGCTAGCGAATCTCGTTCAGTCCAACAAAAAACCTCGCGGTCTCAGTGAAGAGGCCGCGAGGTTCATTGTACGACTTTCTCGTACATTTGCCGTCCGCCATCGAAAGCGGTCGGCGAACCCTACGGCCCGCTCCGAAGTAGCGATAAAAGTCGAAGTCGGAGGAGTTGCCGAGCGTTCATCACGTAAAACTCACGTTTTTTAAGGCTTTTCGTCCGGGAGCAGGCCCGCTGCCGACCTCTGTAAACACTCTAATCGTCTACCCAGACAGGGTCAAGTTCGGTGAGGTTCGGAGGCACCAACACATTTAGCGTAGTACATCGTTTTTACTGGGAAGTGCAAAACCAATTCGGTATCTGCGACGCGGGTTCGCCCGTCTCTCGGGTGGATGATAGACTCTGCAACGGACTGATTCCGAACGTCGAAATGGAGCCCGCCCTCCGATCGTTTTGCTCGCAAACTTCACCCCTTCGGATTTCGCTACATGTTCGTTTTGATGATCAGCGTCGTCTACCACATCATACATATCCTGCTTGCGGTCGCCTTCTTCACGATCGTAGCCAAGCTTGAGCAAATACCCGACGTAAGCGTCGCAACTTCGATGATCGTCGCACTTGAGTTGATCGCGGTAGATTTCATTATCAATTGCTTACGCACAATTGGATTCGCTTACACGCGTCTTCCTCCTTTTCCGATGTATCTACTAGAGGCAGTTTCAAAACCGCCTCAGGACGATCATGAGGCAAGCGAGCTTGGCGAAGCTATGGAAGAGGAAGGCGTAGAACTCGTAGCGGGTAACGAGCCGTCGGAAGGCCTTCATCCAACCGATCGTGCGCTCGACGA